>JACDDZ010000045.1 GCA_013816695.1 Gemmatimonadaceae bacterium | reverse complement strand
GACGATGTACTAGGCAAGGCGTACGACAACCAGTTGATGCGAAGGCTCCTGGCGTACGTGAAGCCCTATCGGGTACTCGTGTTTGGCGCCCTCGCCCTCCTGTGCATCGAAGGAGCTTTGCAGGTCGTGGGGCCGATCCTGACACGCCGCGTGATCGACGTCGCGATTCCGGCGAAAAATTCCGGCCTTGTGGTGACTTCCTGCATCATTTTTCTTGTCACCCTCGTTGCTCAATTCCTCTGTTCATACGGGGAAACCTGGCTCACCACTACTCTCGGCCAGCGTGTCATGCGCGACCTGAGGCTCCGGATTTTTGCCCACCTGCAGCGGCTCCCAATCTCGTTTTTTGACAGGAATCCAGTCGGTCGCCTCATAACGCGTGTCACGTCAGACGTTGAAACCCTGAACGAGCTTTTCACTGCCGGGGTCGTCTCGGGACTGGGTGATCTTTTCACTCTCGTCGCGCTCAGCATTGGAATGTTCCTGATCGACTGGCGCCTCGCACTGGTCGGCTACGCAGTGATTCCATTCGTGATACTTGTATCGCATCTCTTTCGGAAGCATGTGCGTGAGACATATCGCGACATTCGCGTTCGACTCGCGCGGATCAATGCATTTCTCCAGGAGCGCATTTCAGGAATGCGCATCGTCCAGCTCTTTGGCCAGGAGGAAAGAGAAGCGAAGCGTTTTACCGAACTGAACCAGGCGCATCTCGACTCGCACCTCAAGTCGATTACCGTCTACGCTCTGTACTTCCCGGCGATCGAGATACTCACGTCCGTCGCCCTCGCGCTACTACTTGTGGCCGGCGCGTCGAGGGTCGGCGCAGGAACGCTGACTGTCGGTACTGTTGCCGCCTTTCTCCAGCTGGTGCGTCGCTTTTTTCAGCCGCTCCAGGACCTGTCAGAGAAATACAACATCCTGCAGAGCGCCATGGCCAGTTCTGAGCGAATTTTTACCCTGCTGGATACACCTGCAGGAGTAACCGGCACCGAAGCGACCGGACTGGGTTCGGTCATTGAGGCGCCCCCTCTCGTCGAGCCTCCGCTCGAGGTTGTGTTCGAGGATGTCTGGTTCGCATACGACCTGGGGCATCTGTCACTCGACAGGGCGAAGAAAACCGGGAGCGACGAACCGGAGTGGGTTCTGCGCGGGGTGAGCTTTAAGGCGAACGCCGGCAAGACACTCGCCATTGTGGGACATACAGGCGCCGGCAAGACAACGGTGATCAGTCTGCTCATGCGCTTCTATGATCCACAGAAGGGGCGCATACTGATTAACGGCGTGGATGTGCGCGAGATCCCCATTCAGCAACTGCGTTCTCTCATCGGTTACGTGCAGCAGGACATCTTTCTTTTTGCCGGGGATGTGATGACCAATATCCGGCTCGCAAATCCCGTCGCAGAGGCCGACGTGGTGCGGGCTGCCGAGAAGGTTGGAGCGGACAGGGTGATCAGGCGGCTTCCTGAGGGATACAGGCAGGTGTTGGGCGAGCGGGGGGCGTCGATAAGTGTTGGTGAGAGGCAGCTGCTTTCATTTGCCCGGGCAGTGGCGGCCGATCCGGCGCTTGTGATCCTGGATGAGGCGACCAGCGCCGTGGATAGCGAGGTGGAGTTCGAAATCCAGGAAGCCTTGCGCATACTGCTGGCTGGACGAACCACGATCGCCGTGGCCCATCGCCTGAGCACCATCCGTGAGGCTGACACCATCCTTGTCCTGCACCATGGGGAGGTGTCGGAACGGGGCACTCACGACCATCTTATGGCACGGGCGGGGCAATACTATAGATTGTGGCGTCTGCAAGCGGGAGAGGATACTCGTGAGCTGTCCCGGGCGGGCTGAGGTTGCCCGCCTTTTTAGCGACCCGTACCTTACGCTTCCTGCTTTGAATGTCCTTTGCATTGTCTCCTTGACTCATTAACAACTCGTTTACTCTTACATGCACTTTGCAGTTTCAGCACGCACTGACGTAGGCCGTATGCGGAAAGCGAACGAAGACAACCTGTTCGCCGACGCAAACGAGCACCGCGGGATATTCATTGTCGCAGATGGTATGGGCGGTCATGCGGCTGGCGAGGTTGCCAGCGAGATGGCGGTTCAGACCATTACGCGTGAGCTCGCGGATGTGAATGACCTGCAAAGGCCGGATGCTCCCACGCGCGTTTCCGAGGCGCTTCGCCTTGCAAACCGTACTGTGTATCAGCGCACGGTGGCCGAAGTGGAGAAGCTTGGCATGGGCACGACTGCCTCAGCAATGCTTCTATCCGATACTCATTACATCATCGGTCACGTAGGCGATTCAAGGGTTTACCTGTGTCGCGAAGGCAAGCTGGAGCAGCTCACGCGGGACCATTCGCTCGTGCAGGAGCAGGTGGATGCAGGGCTGCTCACGCCTGAGCAGGCGCGACGCCACCCGCAATCGAATGTGATCACGCGGTGCATCGGCATGGGCAGTGAGATTGAGCCGGATATTCTCGAAGGCAAATCGATGATCGGCGATGTGTTCCTGCTGGCGAGCGATGGCCTCACGGGCATGGTTGACGATCGCCGGATTGCGACACTCCTGTTGTCAAAGGCGTCACCGGAGCGGATCGTTAACGCGCTTATCGCCGACGCCAACAACAACGGCGGTATCGACAACATCACCGCGATCGTCGTAAAGGTTCTGCCGGAGAACGCGAACTTCCCGACTGGTGAAGTCACTCCGGTCCCGGATCCTCGCAGTCATGTCTGATGCGCCTGATACAGTTGCCGCACTTGCGGAGCTGTATCTGGGCAACCTGCTGTACGCGCTGGAGCTTGCCGCACTAAGCCTTGAACAAAATGGCAAGTCCGGCGACGCTGCGTATTACAGGGGCATCGCTCGCAAGCTCGCGGGTGCGCATGGCAAATCCGTCGCACTCCAGCCGCAATAAAACTTGCCAGAGACCGCCCCGAAGGAGCTTGGCCAGGCTCGAATTGTTGCGCGCGCACTCGATGGACTCATTCCACTTCCCGGCGGAATGCGCCTTGGACTCGATTCAATCGTCGGACTTATTCCGGGGATTGGCGACCTGGCTGGCGCAGCCGCTTCCGCGTACATCGTCCTTCTTGCCATTCGCGCCGGTGCCAGTCGCTCAGCGGTAATGCGAATGGTTGGCAACATTGCGGTGGATACCACGATCGGTTCACTGCCACTGCTTGGCGACATCTTCGACATGGGTTGGCAGTCCAACACGCGCAATGTCGCGATAATGGAGAAAGACCTGAATGCCACCGATATTCACCGTCACTCGTCCAAGGCTGTCCTCGTTCTTATCGTTGCAGGCGTTCTCGTAGTGCTGGCTGGACTTGCCTACATGGTGGGAGCGTTTCTCTGGCTGGTCGTCGGCAAGCTTTTCTAGCGAGAGTCAAGGCCGGGACGCCGCCGCGCGGGCGTCCCTTTTGCTAGCTTAATGGATAGAACACAGGATGGAGAATCCAATGGGCACAGCGACACTTCCAGCTCCGGAAATCAATACAGACACTTTTCCCATCAATGGAACCGATTACATCGAGTTCTACGTCGGGAATGCAAAGCAGGCCAGCCACTACTACAGGTCGGCTTTTGGCTTCCAGCTGATTGGTTATCGGGGGCCCGAAACGGGCGTGCGCGACAAGGCTACCTACCTGCTCGCGCAGAACAAGATCAGGCTGCTCCTTACAACATCGCTCGGCGCCGATGCTGAAATAGCCGAACATGTAAAGACGCACGGAGATGGAGTGCGGGACATAGCACTATGGGTTGACGACGCACGCGATGCCTACACCAAAGCTTTGGAGCGCGGTGCGGTTTCGCATCAGGAGCCCCGTGTGATGCAGGATGACAACGGCGAAGTCGTGCTTGCCGCCATCAAGATCTACGGCGACACAGTGCACACGCTGGTCGAACGCAGGAACTACAGAGGTTTCTTTTTGCCGGGCTTTCGCGAAATGAAGCCGCGCTATCAGGCAGAGGAGACAGGACTCCTTCACGTTGATCATTGCGTGGGCAATGTGGAGCTCGGCAAGATGAACTACTGGGTCGAATTCTATGAGCGGGTGATGGGATTCAAGAATCTGATTTCGTTCGACGACAAGGATATCTCCACCGAATATTCGTCGCTGATGTCCAAGGTCGTCTCGAATGGAAATGAGCGGATCAAGTTCCCAATCAACGAGCCGGCTGCAGGGAAAAAGAAATCGCAGATCGACGAGTATCTCGAGTTTTATCGCGGGCCCGGAGTGCAGCACATGGCGCTGGCTACGGACGACATCATTCATACGGTTACGACACTGCGCAATCGCGGCGTGGAATTCCTGACAGTTCCGACCTCCTATTACGACGAGCTTCAGGGGAGAGTCGGAAAAATCGACGAACCACTGGAAACGCTGCAGGAGCTGGGAATCCTGGTGGACCGCGATCCTGACGGGTATCTGCTGCAGATTTTTTCCAAGCCAGTACAGGATCGCCCGACGCTCTTTTACGAAATCATCGAGCGCAAAGGCGCGCGCAGCTTTGGAAAGGGAAATTTCAAGGCGCTGTTCGAAGCCATCGAGCGTGAGCAAGCTTCGCGGGGAAATCTCTAGAGTGCCGATTTATCACACACTCGGAACCGTTCCGCGGAAACGTCACATCGCCTTCCGGAAACCAAATGGCGGCCTCTACGCCGAAGAGCTGATGGGGCACGAAGGTTTCACTGGAACTTCGTCCCTGCTGTACCATACGCATCCGCCGACAACCGTAAAGTCGGCAAAACGCCTCAAAATGGTCAAGCTCGAGGCGGACGAGGAGCATTCGCTCAGGCATAGGCACTTTCGGACTTCGAAAGTAAAAGCTGGTGGAAGCCCCACACTCGATCGCATTCCACTCCTGTTCAATCAGGACGTGGCGATGTTTTACGCGGAGCCAGACAGGGAAGACAAGCATTTTTACAGGAACGCGCAGGCCGACGAGCTGGTTTACGTAGCCAAGGGCGCGGGAGTCCTGGAGAGCGTGTTCGGTGAGCTTCCGTACCACGAAGGCGACTACCTGGTCATCCATCGTGGAATTCTGCACAAGTACCGCCTGGAGTCGAAGGAAACAAAGTTCGTAATCTTCGAGAGTCGAGGTCATGTGCGCTGGCCGAAGAGGTATCGCAATGAGTTCGGCCAGCTCATCGAAGGTGCGCCATATTCGGAGCGCGATATTCGCCGGCCGTTACAGCTCGAGCCACACGACGAGATGGGCGATTTTCAGCTTATCGTGAAGCAGTACGATGCATTGAATGAGATCATCCTGGACCACCATCCATTCGACGTCGTGGGCTGGGACGGATACTTCTATCCATGGGCCTTCAACATCAACGACTTTGAGCCAATCGTCGGCAAGGTCCACCAGCCACCGCCGGTTCACCAGACTTTTCAGGGGGATGGATTCGTTGTGTGCTCATTCTGCCCGCGGCCATACGACTTTCATCCTGAGGCTGTGCCAGCGCCCTACAACCACAGCAATGTGGATTCGGACGAAGTGTTGTACTACGCGTCGAGTGAGTTCATGAGCCGGAAGGGAATCGAATTTGGTTCGATCACACATCATCCTGATGGAATTCCGCACGGTCCGCATCCGGGTCGCGCAGAGGCAAGCATCGGGGCCAAGAACACGGACGAGCTCGCTGTGATGATGGACAGCTTTCGCCCGCTCAAGGTTGCGAAACAGGCTTTGAATATCGAGGATGACAGCTATCACAAGTCCTGGGTGGAAGGCCAGCACGAACAGTTCAACCCGCCGACGAGCTGACCTCAAACTACAACTTCAACTGCATGGTGCGGCTTCGCCGCGAGAAAGGCGGAGGAAGTGCGGAGACCACGGAGAACTGCAAATTCAGGGGGAACTGCACCCGCAGCGATGATTCAATGTTGTTAACAAAAAAGGGCAGTTCTCCGATCTTGTCCGCCATTCTCCGCCGTTCTCGCGGCGAATGCCGCACCCTGCAGTTTTGAAGTTTCCGCATATGACGACGGATACGAATGCCGCCCCGCTATGGGTCCCCTCGCTCGAGCGAATCAACAGCTCGGAGATGCGACGCTTCATGGCGCTCGCGGCCTCGCGCGGATACCTGAGTAGCACCGACGCCGACAGCTTCCCTGCATTGTGGCGGTGGTCTGTGGATGATCGGGGTTCCTTCTGGAAGCTGTTGCTCGAGTTCAGCCAGATGATTTACGAAGGGTCAGCGGAACGCGTTGGAGTGGGGCTCAACAAGATGCAACCTCCGGATCCGGTTGACGGTCCTTACTGGTTTCCTGATCTAAAGCTGAATTTTGCAGAGAACCTATTGTCGGCAAACGCGAGCTCGGCAATCGTCGCGTGGAACGAAGAAGGGTTTGCGGAGCGACTGAGTTATGAGAAGCTGGCGACAACTGTCCTGGCGGTAGCGGAGCAGCTACGCGACGCCGGGGTCGTGAGTGGCGACCGTGTTGTTGGTTTCCTGCCGAATATTCCTGACGCCGTCATTGCCATGCTCGCCGCGACATCGCTCGGGGCCATCTGGTCATCCTGTTCGCCGGATTTCGGAGCACAGGGCGTTCTGGATCGATTTGGGCAAATCACGCCGAAAGTGTGTTTTTACTCGGAGACCTATAGGTACGCCGGAAAGAGAATCGACCTGACTGAACGAATCAGTGAACTGAAGCAGAAGCTTCCTTCAGTGGAACGCTGGATTGCCGTTCCGCTGGTTCGAGTCGAATCACCGGGGGCAACATCGCCGAAGTTCGAGCGTCTTCCATTCAATCACCCGCTGTACATCATGTACTCGTCAGGCACCACGGGGCTCCCGAAGTGCATGGTGCATGGAGTGGGCGGGACGCTTCTCCAGCATCACAAGGAGCTGAGGCTGCACACAGACATCACTCCAGACGATAGAGTTTTCTATTTCTCCACCTGCGGGTGGATGATGTGGAACTGGCTTGTAAGTTGTCTGGCGGTTGGAGCGACGATTGTCCTGTACGATGGAGCACCGCTGCCGCCCGGCGACGAGGACATCCTCTGGAGGATGGCGGAAGCGGAGTGTATCACTGTTTTCGGAACCAGCGCCAAGTATCTCGCGCTCTGTGAAAAGAGCGGAATCAAGCCCCGCGAAAATCAGGATCTTTCGGCGCTTCGAACTATCCTGTCTACTGGCAGCCCGCTGGCAAATCACAGTTTTGACTATGTCTATGAGGATATCAAGCGGGACGTGCATCTTGCGAGCGTCAGCGGGGGTACAGACATCATCTCATGTTTTGCGGGCGGGAATCCTGTTGGTCCCGTGTATCGCGGCGAGCTGCAAACCCGTGCGCTTGCCATGGCGGTCGATGTGTGGAGTGACGACGGACAGTCATTGTGCGGCGAACCCGGAGAGCTGGTTTGTACGAAACCCTTTCCGAGCATGCCAGTCGAATTCTGGCACGATCAAGATGGGTCGAAATACCGCGCGGCCTATTTCGATTTCTTTCCGGGTGTATGGCGGCACGGAGACTGGTCGGAGATAACCAGCCACAATGGGATGGTCATTTACGGCCGAAGCGACGCAACGCTAAATCCGGGTGGAGTGCGGATTGGAACGGCTGAGATTTATCGCCAGGTGGAGCAGATGCCGGAAATTCTGGAGAGCATCGCGATTGGACAGGATATCGGAAACCAGGGCGATGTCCGCGTCGTGCTCTTTGTGAGGTTGCGCGAAGGTGTAAAACTCGACGATGCGTTGCAGGCACGAATTAGAAAGCAGGTCCGGGACAACACGACGCCGCTGCATGTGCCGAAGGTGATCGTTCAGGTATCGGATATTCCGCGCACTATCAGTGGGAAAATCAGTGAGCTCGCGGTGCGGAATATTGTTCATGGAAAGCCTGTCAAGAATACCGATGCACTCGCTAATCCTTCAGCGCTCGAACTGTTCCGAGATATTCCCGCACTTCGGGTCTAGTCTTCCGGCATGTTCGTCTTGAGGCAACGACAACCACAACTTCCACTATGGACAGGAGCGCAGGAGCGATGGACAGAATCTGAGGACAACAAAATCAGGTGGAACTGCATCGGTCCGTTTGCCGCACGCAGTTAACAAAGTCAGCATTTCTCAGATTTTGTCCGTCGCTCCATCGCTCCTGTCCGCCGTTGCAGTAAAGCTTTCGACGGCCACCACGTTACAGCCGGAAAACTATGCGCTCTACCGCGGCCCGAAGTGCATTTGGCGAATTGATTCTGTCCTTCGTGAATATCCTCAACCATCTCGTGCTCCGATAAAGCTGTTCAGACAGCGATGGGAGATTTACCGTCCCCGGCCATCCTGATTCAGTGAGCCGCTCCACTCTGCCACTCTTCCTGACGACGAGAATGTCGAGGCCCAGCATCTGGGTCTTGGCGGGGTAGTCCAGCAGGACACTTCCGGTCTTCATTCCCAGCTCATTTGCAATCGCGTCTTCAGCTTTGACTACCCGCTCGTAGTCCTCCGCGATCCACTCACACTGGCCATCGGGGATGTCGTTGGAAGGAATTTCCAGGGCGCGCTTGTACAGCCTTCGTTCCCGGAGTGCGGCGAGCAATCCATTCCCGGACGACTCGAGTCTGTGCAGGAGTCCTTCGTCGGTCAAGCTGGAGAGCTCGCCGCCATTCAATGCGCCGGCGCGCAGGGAGTCGCCGACAAGGCGTTTGTACATCGAAGTCGCACTCCGGACTGCATGATGCCAATAGACGTTCCGGTACATCTGATACTTGGCGAAGAGCAGTGACTCAAGCGCCGAGAGGGCCTTTTCCATCACCCCGATCTTCAGCATCGAGTCGGCAGGATCCTGGACTACCGCCATTGAATTCATGAGGCGGTCAACGTCGATTTCCCCGTAGGGCACGCCGCACATGAGTGCGTCGCGCTTGAGATACTCGATCTTGTCCAGGTCAAGTGAGCCGGAAATCAGTCCCTGCAAAGGGCTGACGCTTTTCCCGCGAACCAGAGCGTGAATTCTTGCCGGGGCGTCGGCGCCGAGCTCCGCCTCGAGGATTCGGGCGACAGGACCCGAAGTTATCAGCGGGCCGGCGACATCTTCATGGTGAAGAGCGCCAATCTCTTCGAGAGCGTGCGAAAATGGGTAGTGTCCGAGATCGTGCAGCAGGGCGGCGGGAGCAATGATCCGCATCTCATCCTGCAGGTGATCTATGTCGCCCCGCTCGCTCAGCATGGCAATCGCGCGGCGTGCCAGATGATACGTACCCACCGCGTGCTCAAACCGTGAGTGCGTAGCGCCGGGATAAACCAGGTGCGCCAAGCCAAGCTGGCGCACGTAGCGAAGTCTCTGAAAAGCAGGGGTGTCTATGAGGTGGAGTGCGACTGGGTCGACGCGGATGTTGTTCCAGAGGGGATCTCTGATTATGTCAAAGCGCATTACAGATTCTCTTGGCGTTCGACTGCGCCGCAGGGGACGCAGGGGACGCAGGGGACACAGAGGTCGCCACAGAGGACTACAAAATCAGGGGTTAAAGACTTGCGCACTGATGCCTCAATGTCGTTCCCAATAGTCCTGGTGTCCTCTGCGGCGCAGTAACGATACGTCTAACCCTTTGGTCCCGCGCTCTTGATGGCAGGCGCGACGTCGCCGAACTTCTCGAAATTCTTGCGGAACATGTCCGCGAGCTTTTTCGCTTGGGCGTCGTATGCCGCGCCATCACTCCAGGTCTTGCGCGTACTCAAAACTTCAGTCGGAACGTCTGGTACCTCGTTCGGGATCGAAAGACCAAACACAGGGTCTACGGTTGTTGGCGCGTTGTCCAGTTTGCCTGACAGTGCTGCCGCCACCATCGCGCGTGTGTACGAAAGCTTCATTCGCTTGCCGACTCCGTATGCCCCGCCGCTCCATCCGGTGTTGACGAGCCAGACATTCGAGCCATGCTCGCGCAACAGCTCTCCCAGCATGTGGGCGTACTTGGTCGGGTGCCACACAAGAAACACGGCACCGAAGCATGCGCTGAACGTTGCCTGGGGCTCGGTGACCCCGCGCTCCGTTCCTGCGACCTTGGCCGTGTACCCGGACAGGAAATAGTACATAGCCTGCTCAGGACTCAGCTTCGCGATTGGCGGCAGAACACCGAACGCATCAGCTGTGAGGAAAACGACGTTCTTTGGATGACCACCGCGGCCGTCCGGAACGTGATTCTTTATGTAGTTGAGCGGGTATGAGGCGCGGGTGTTCTCGGTAATCGATTGATCCTCGAATTTCACGCGACGCGTGACGTCGTCCAGCACT
>JACDDZ010000353.1 GCA_013816695.1 Gemmatimonadaceae bacterium | reverse complement strand
CGGGCGATACGGCCGTACCACTTAACACATGCTATGTAGTCCGCTGCGATTCCGAAATCGACAGCAATGCCCTCGCAACCCTTCTCAACAGTCCGCTGACCGCAGCGTGGCTTTCTCTCATCGCCGACCCGGCACAGGGCGGATACAACCGATACCTGGGCTGGACGATGGCGATGCTTCCGCTCCCGCGCGATTGGATCAGGCACAGACGAAGTCTTTCGGGAATTTATGAACGCGCTGCCGGAGGCAGTCAGCCCGACCCTCACGAGCTGTTCGCCAAGTCGCTAAAACTTTATGGCCTGACGGCAAACGACGTTGAGGACATGATGGCATGGAGCCACGCGTGAGGATCGTGCCTGCCTGCATCGCCAGGAACGCGGTCGCCAACCTGAATCACAGCCGTGGTGATCGGAACCGGACCATGGGAAAAGTTCTTTTGCGCGAGCATCAAGCAGTTGGCGTCACGCAGATATTGCAGGCACTGGATGAATACGGCGGCGCACTCCTGTGCGATGAAGTTGGGCTCGGCAAGACATTTACCGCAGCCGCGGTCATGAGCCGGCACGAGTCATCAGTTGTGGTTGCGCCGGCAGCGCTACTTCCGATGTGGGAGGTGTCGCTACGCCAGGCGGGCGTGAAGGCGCAGTTGATTTCAGTCGAAACGTTCAGCCGGTCGAAAATCGCAGCGCGGACCCCTGAATTGATTGTAGTGGACGAGGCACATCACCTCAGGAACTCGCGGACCGCTCGATTCAGGAACGTTGCTGCATTCATCGGGGCCGCGAGGGTGCTGCTACTGTCGGCTACCCCACTGCACAACCTGAAGGCTGACATCGATTCGCTCCTCTCGCTTTTCCTTGGGAGTCGCGCCGCGTGCCTCGGCCCGGCAGACCTGGCGCGCTGTGTAATTCGGCGGCGACGCACTGCCTCCGGGATAACCGGCTTTCCGAAGCGTGTTTACGTCCCGGCTGAAACCCCTCCCGCCTCGGACGAAATTCGGCGTCTCATAATTGAGCTTCCTCCTCCGATCCCACCGCGAGATGGTGAGGAGTGTTCGGCGCTGGTCCAGTACACTCTTTTGCGCCAATGGGCTTCCAGTGATGCTGCACTCCGGTGCGGGCTGGAGACACGCATCGCGCGCGCACGTGCTCTTATTTCGGCGTTGGAAGCCGGGAGGCTTCCAACGCGAAAGGAATTGTCTGCATGGATTACCGCCGACATGGATGTGCAGCTTGGCTTCATGGAGTTGCTCGCTGATCCCGGCGGAGATTCGGCTCTTCTCAGGGCGGTGCAGGAACACGAGAGAGCAACACTTCAGGTGTTGGATGTTCTAAGAAGCACTCCATGCAGCGATGAGTGGCGCGCCACGCATTTGCGAGCACTTCGTTCACATTACGGCGCCCGCAGTATGGTTGCCTTCACGCAATTCGGGTCGACCGCGCGAGCACTCTACCGCATGCTCAAGAGTGAAGGAAAAGTTGCATTGATTACCGCCGGCCACTGTGAAATTGCATCGGGGCGGGTATCGCGACATGATGTGATCAGCCGCTTCGCGCCAATGGGAACTGGGTGCGCACCGCCGCCAGAACGCGAAGAGATCTCACTGCTGGTCACTACAGATCTGTGCAGTGAGGGATTGAATCTTCAGGATGCTGGCGTTGTCGTGCACCTCGACCTGCCCTGGACGCCGGCACGAATGGAGCAGCGTGTCGGGCGAATTGCTCGTGCCGGATCGCTTCATGATGAGATCTTTGTGCACACGTTCGCGATTCCCGCAATCGCGGAAGCGCTACTGGGAATCGAAGAGCGACTTCGAATCAAATTCAGGCTGAGCGAGGAGAGTGTAGGTAGCACCGAGGAGGAAGTCATCAGATCAACTTCAATCGCAGACGCCCAGGAAAAGCTGCGCGAGATGCTTCACGGGTGGAAACTCGACGGGCCATGGGCGAGCCCGACTGACTCACTCGCCTGTCTTACAGAATGCAGTGAAGACTGTTTTGTCGCGCTCGTTCGGTGTGGAACGCGCACCGTGCTCATATGCGGTGATGGTGAAGCAATCAGCGACGATCCCAGAAACGTCCTCGCGAAGGCACGGCGCCTCACGGATGTGGACATCACTATATGCCGATCAACTCTCGAGGTGACAGAGCAGCGAATTACAGAATGGCTCGAGCAGCGGCGACTGGATGCAGGTCTCGACGTGAGGAGCTGCCATTCATCAGTGAGGAAGCAGATCACAAGGCAGATCGACAGCGCGGCGCAGCGTGTTCCGATGCACAAGCGCGCGGAGGTTGGCACACTGGCAGACGC
>JACDDZ010000044.1 GCA_013816695.1 Gemmatimonadaceae bacterium | reverse complement strand
CCTGGAGGTGTATAAGGTAGCAGCATTGTAACGTCTTTGTGACAGCGTCTCCGTTGACCCGCCGCTCATCACAGGCGAACGTTCAGGTAATGACACAGCCCGCCGGCGGCGAGCGAGTACTGGTCGTCGATGATGAGTCCGATATTGTCGCGCTCGTCGCATATCACCTCGCCAAATCAGGATACAAAGTTTCGACCGCGACCAGCGGTTCGGAAGCTCTTGAACGCGCACGCCAGGATCAGCCTGCCCTCATAGTTCTCGATCTCATGCTGCCAGACATTTCAGGGTTTGAGGTCCTGGCAACTCTTCGCGCGGAGGAGGCGGTCGCTGACACTCCGGTACTGATGCTCACTGCGCGCCGCGAAGAGCCGGACCGGATCCGTGGACTCACTCTCGGCGCGGACGATTATCTCACGAAACCGTTCAGCCCGCAGGAATTGATTCTCCGCGTCAATGCAATCCTGCGACGCACAAATTCCCGCGGCAGAGGTGAGGCGATTGTAAGGATCGGCCCGCTCCGCATTGACCGGAACGCCCACAGCGTCACGGTCTCGGACGAATCGATCGATCTTACACCTACTGAATACAAGCTTCTGCTGCTTCTGGTGGAGCGGAAAGGACGCGTCCAGGCGCGTGCACACTTGCTCGAAAGCGTCTGGGACGCAGCGCCCGACATTCAAACGCGCACAGTGGACATGCACGTGCAGCGCCTTCGCACAAAGCTGGGTCCCGCGGGCGACCTGATCGAAACCGTTCGAGGTTTTGGATATCGGATCTCGGCCAAAGCTGCTGCACCATGAAGCTGGTACACCGCCTTCTCCTTTATTCATGCACGGTGATCGCGGTGCTCATCCTGGTTGTAGTAGTGATTCTGGACCGCCGTCTTCACTCGCGAATTGCGGATGAAAACCTGGCAGAGCTTGCGCGGGAGGCAAGATTGGTCGCCGTTCAGTGGAAAAGTCAGGCAGACCCAGACGAATTTGCGGACGAGGCCGGCAAGGCGCTTGGACACCGCGTAACGCTCATCAGTCCGTCTGGTGTTGTTGTCGGCGACTCTGAATTCGACGGTGAGGCATTGCGGAAGCTTGCCAACCACGCGGCGCGCCCCGAAGTCATTAAAGCCGCCAGCGGAGGCGTGGGATCGGCACGCAGAGTGAGCCCCTCGAAGGGTGACGAAGAAGTCTATGTCGCCGTGCCGGCAGCTCGGGGAACTGCTCGTGTCTCGGTAGAAACCCACGCGCTCGATGCGATTTTTGATCGGGCTCGCAAGGACGTTGTTACCGCAGGCTTTGCTGCCCTCGTCCTCGCCATACTCCTTTCCGTATACTTCGCGCGAAATGTGTCGCGGCCGGTGACACAGCTACGCGATGTTGCGCGGGCGATGGCCGATCACGATTTCAACCGCCCTATGGTAAAAGCCCCGGGCGAAGTCGGTGAACTGTCAGCGACACTTCATCAACTTGGCGGTCAGATCGAAGGCCTGGAAAAAATGCGCCGCGACTTCGTGGCAAATGTCTCGCACGAGTTGCGCACTCCCCTTACGATTCTGGGCGGCTTTGCGGAAACTCTCGTGGATGACGACCCACCTCCCGCCATCCGCAAGGAGTTCGCGGGGATGATTCTGTCAAACGCGCGCAGAATGCAGCACATCGTAGATGAACTTCTTGATTTGTCCAGAATCGAATCCGGTGGGTGGGTGCCAAGACCGACCGCCATCGACCTTCACGCGGCGGCCAATGAAGTCATTTTGGCAATCAAACCTGCCGCCGCCAAAAAGAATCTCTCACTCGAACTGGATATCGCTGATGACGCAGCCGATATCTACGCCGACCGGACAGCGCTCCGCCAGATCCTGTCCAACCTCGTTGAAAACGCTGTGCGTCACACTGCAACGGGAAGTGTCACCATATTCTCCCATCGGGAGCCGGGCGGAATCGCGCTGGGAGTCACGGACACGGGCGAGGGGATCGCTGCCGCACACCTTCCGAGAGTTTTCGAGCGCTTCTATCGCGCTGACCCGGGCCGCTCACGTGAACAGGGTGGTACCGGCCTCGGTCTGGCCATCGTCCGGCACATGGCCGAAGCTCATGGCGGACGCGTTCGCGCCGAAAGCACCCCAGAAAAAGGAACCACGATAACTGCGCTCTTTCCGCCCTCTCCCGAGGGCCCACAGATAGGGCTGCCGGGTTTGTGACACAACCGTTGCATAACCTTCGCTAAACCCATACCCGAAAGCGCGATTCTCCCCCTGTCGGAACCAACCTGGTTCCGTTTCAGCCACCCAGGGGGATCTGGATGCAGAGATTTATTAGTTTGTCACGTTACGCAGCCTTCATGGCCGCGTTTTTCTTTTCAGGGTATGTCGCTGTCGCAAACGCGCAGTTGGCCAATTCCCAGGGCGCGCGGGTCGCTGGCCGCATCATTGATGGCCAGACTGGCGCAGGCCTTACAGATGCCGGCGTTCAAATCACCGGGACCACGACGGGCACAATGTCCTCGATCGATGGACGTTACGTGATCGGCCGCGTTCCAGCCGGGACGCTGAGCATAACCGTGCGTCGTCTCGGTTATGCGCCAAAGACAATTACGGGAATCGAGATCAAGGACGGTCAGGCAGTCGAGCAGAATATTTCGCTCCAGCCTGCAACCGTACAACTCACCTCCCAGGTTGTCTCGGCATCTGCAGAGCGCGGAACCATAAATGAGGCGCTGAATCGCCAGCGCACTTCCGCCTCGATCGTCAACGCGATCACCGCGGACCAGATTACCCGGAGCACCGACTCCGACGCCGCGCAGGCAGTGCGCCGTGTGAGCGGAGTAACGGTGCAGGATGGCAAGTACGTCTTTGTTCGCGGTCTCGGCGAACGGTATACGACCGCGTCGCTCAACGGCGCACGCATTCCAAGCCCGGAACCCGAGAAGAAAATCGTTCCGTTGGATCTCTTCCCTTCAGCGCTTCTGCAGTCGATCACCACATCGAAAAGCTTCACGCCGGACCAGGCAGGAGACTTTAGCGGCGCACAAGTGAACATCAAGACTCGTGAGTTCCCCGCTCATGGGATGGTCACCTACAGCACGACGGTCGGATTCAACTCACTTGCAACCGGCAAGACGATTGTCGCCGCCCCAACGATCGGCCAGGAATGGCTCGCAGTTGCAGGAAATAAGCGTCTGCTTCCCGCATCAGTTCGGTCCGCCGGCAATTTCTCCGGATCCAATCAAACACAGATGAACCAGGCTGTGAACGCATTCAGAAATGCGTGGACGCCGGTTCAGTCAAATGCAGCGCCGAATCTTTCTACAGCGCTTTCGATGGGGGGACAGCACAAACTCTTCGGCCGCTCCATTGGATACATCGCATCGGGATCGTACGCGAACACCCAGGAAATCAAGCAGGACGAACACCGCGCACTGGCAGTCCCTGATGGAAAAGGAAGCACGAAGGAGTTCAACAGCTTCACAGGATCATCCTCGAATCGCAGTGTCCTGCTCGGCGGACTCCTGAACGTGAGCACGCTGTTCGGAACAGGCACGCGGATCGAGCTTAACAACACATACAACCGCACAGCGGACAACGAGGCCAAGCTTCTCGAAGGTCAGCTTGACGAATTCCTTTTTGCAGCGCGTCGTTCGGCACTGGGGTTCATCGCACGCACGGTTCGCGCAAATCAGCTGAGAATCGAGCACGCCATCGGATCACGCCAGCAGCTCGATCTTTCAGTGACTTCGTCGGGTGTTTCGCGCGTAGAGCCGGACCGTTCCGAAATTGAATATGTCCGCGAGCAGAATCCGCTCACCGGCGCAACGCTCCCGTATGCCCTGTTCAGCTACAACCCCGAAGGAGCGCGCAGAACGTACGGAGATTTACGCGAAACAAACACTTCAGTTAGCACTGACTACCGCCTTGGGTTCGGCGATGCAGGAAATGAAAGTGTCCTGAAGTTCGGTGGCGCCTTCCGGTTTACCGATCGTACGGCCATCAATACTTCGTACAGCATCCTGGGTTACGGACTGTCGCGCAGCGCGCGCCAGGATCAGGCTGAGCAGATTTTTGACGGACGCTACGCAACTGGATCAGCTTCGGTCTTCAACGTGGTCCTGAACTCGACCGGTGGCTCGTACGGTGCGCAGGACCAGGTCGCCGCAGGCTACGGGATGGCCGAAATCCCGCTGGGGCAGAAGCTCAAGGTCATTGCGGGCGCGCGTGTAGAAGGCTCCGAGCTGCGCGTGAATTCCATCTCGACATCAGGCGAAAAAGTAAGAACGACGCTCGCCAACACGGACATTCTGCCAGCGCTCGTTGCGAATATTGCCCTGACACCGTCCCAGACGCTTCGTCTTTCCGCTTCGCAGACAGTTTCGCGGCCTGAGTACCGCGAGCTGTCGCCAATCACTTACCGCGATGTCATCGAGCAGCGCGACATCTTCGGAAATCCGAAGCTCAAGCGCGCGCTGATCCAGAACTACGATGTCCGCTGGGAGATGTACCCGAATGCCGGCGAGATCATGAGCCTCGGATTCTTCGGAAAGCGTTTCACAGACCCGGTCGAACGGGTTGACGTCGCGACAAGCGGTGCATCCCAGCTTAGCTTCGTGAACGCCGACGCTGCAATCAACTACGGAGTTGAGGTCGACCTCCGTAAGCGCCTTGGATGGATCGCCGAGCCTCTCGAAGCGTTTACACTCTTCACAAATGCAACCGTGATGCGAAGCCAGATCGACATTACGAGCGACAAGCTCTCGTCACTCACGAACAAGAAGCGCGCAATGGTTGGACAGGCTCCATACGTTGTCAACGCCGGACTCAGTTACTCCAGTGAGTCCGGAAAGATGAGCAGCACACTGCTCTACAACGTAGTGGGAAAGCGGATCACGGCTGCGGGCGTCACGCCCCTTCCGGACACATATGAGATGCCAAGAAATATTCTGGATCTCTCGATTCAGTTTCCGGTCTATGGCGGCATTACCGCGAAAATGGATGCGCGGAATCTGCTCGACGCACCCGTGCGTGTGGAACAGGGTGCTGTAACCAGAGAGTCTTACCGTTCCGGCAGGATTTTATCGCTGGGTTTCCGCGTACAGAAATAGCTCGGGATCGTGACACCCTCGTGACGTGATGATTGCTGAAAACTCACGTCGCGAGGGTTTCTTGTATCCACCACCCTGAACAACCATTTGCCCCCAAGGACATAATGCAGCTCAATAAAAAGTCATTCCTCCTCGCATCGACATTGTTCGCTGCAATCGCCACTGCCGCATGTTTTAGCGACTCAGAAGTGACCGGCGTTACACAGGGAACAAAGGGAAATGCAATTCTTTCCGGTGCGCTTACCGCCAGCCGAACTCTGTACTCAGATACCGTTTACACCCTGAGCGGCTACGTAAAAGTTCAGTCCGGCGCTACCCTTGCCATCCAGGCAGGCACAAAGATCGTTGGTGACACCACTGTCGCAGGCAGCTCGCTCTGGATCCTGCGGGGCGCAAAAATCGACGCCCAGGGAACCGCCGCAAATCCGATCGTGTTCACGTCAGCGCGTGCCGCAGGCTTCCGGAAGCCGGGAGACTGGGGTGGAATCATCATCGTCGGAAATGCGAAGATCAACCGCACCGCGAATCCGATTTTTACTGAAGGTCCCCAGAACACTGCCGAGAATTATGCTGGCGGAACCAACGACAATGACAATAGCGGCACGATGCGATACGTTCGCATAGAATTCGCCGGCTACGACGTCTCGGGCGGGCAGGGACAGGAGCTCAACTCGTTGTCGCTTTATGCAGTAGGCCGAGGCACGACGCTCGAGTACATCCAGGCCGTTGCAGGCCTGGATGATTCGTTCGAATGGTGGGGTGGAACAGTCGATGGACGCTATTTGGTTTCCTACGAATCTGGCGACGACCATTTCGACTGGACCGAGGGATACAGCGGACGCAACCAGTTCATGATCGCGCTTCAGACGCAGCTGATTCAGCCGCGCGCCGGAACGGGAACGCTGTCCACGGATCCTCGCGGTTTCGAAGGCGACGGATGCGAGAACAATAAGGCAGGATGCACTTTTGCCAACGCTCCCTACAGCATGCCCGTATTCGCGAACTTCACGATCATCGGACCTGGAGCAGGCGTGTTTGCCCAGGCTGACGGTAATGGCAGCGTGATTCGTCGCGGTGCCGGCGCAACGATGGTGAACGGTATTATCGGCCGCTGGCCGCTGTTTGGTCTCAGTCTGCGCGATGCGGAGAGCAATGCTTTACTCTCGGCGGACAGCGTCACTGTGAGAAACCTCATTTTTTCCGACAACGCCACGAACTTTGAACCCCTGGGAACGAACTTCGGTTCCCGGCTGAACGATCCAAGCTTCAGCATTCGAACGGTGACTGGTGTTAATGCTATGTTCGCGAACCTCGCGACGACGTCGCTCGACTGGACGCCGGCAACAGGATCTGCGGCAGCTACGGGCGGTCTTTCGAGCTTTGTTGGAACCAAGATCGCAGCGCGGGTCGCGACGTTCTTCGGTGGAACGTTGCCTGCGACGAGCTACGTAGGTGCAGCCGATCCTACAGGAACGAAATGGTGGGCAGGTTGGACAACGTACGTTACCAACTAGCGCGTAAAGTCAGTCTTTCAGGAGGCCGGCTTTTAGGAGCCGGCCTCTTTTTTTACCCTGGCATCGTCTATGACTTATAGTTTCAGATATGGTAGCTAACACCAGCGCAGTTCGCGCGAAGCGACCCCACCTCGTCGTCGATGACGGCGGTGCCGCGAATGCATCCGCATTCGAGCGCATCGCCGCGATCGATATCGGGTCTAATTCAATCCGCGAAATCATCGCAGACGTTGGCTCTGACGGATCGATCCGGGTGGTCGACGAGCTCAAGGCAGCGCCACGCCTTGGCGCGGGCGTTGAACAAACAGGACGTTTGAGCCCGACAGCCATGCGAAACGCCGTGGTTGCCCTCACGCGTATGGCAACGCTGGCGAAGGAGCTCGGGGCGCATCGAACCGAAACTGTTGCGACGAGCGCGGTACGTGACGCGCGCAACGGTGCGGATTTCATCAACCTCGTCCGCGAGGAAACCGGCCTGAAGGTGCGCGTGCTCAACGGAGACGATGAAGCGCGTTTGAGCTTCCGAAGCGCGCTTGCACATTTCGACCTCGCTTCCGGTCGCGCCGTTGTAATGGATATCGGCGGAGGATCGCTCGAGCTGTCACTCAGCGCTGACGGACTCATCGAAAGGCTGATCTCGCTCCCGCTTGGAGCAATTCGAATGACTGAACAGTTCCTCCGTACCGACGATCCAATCAAAGGTCTTCGGAAGCTTCGAAAGTATGTTCGGCGCGAGTTGCGCGACAAAGTGTCGGCACGGCACTGGCACGGCGCGCAGCTGATCTGCTCGGGTGGAACCTTCACGAACCTCGCGGGCATTCAGCTCGCGCGGCGCGGCATGTACAGCGCACGCACGATTCACGGCACTGTCGTACCGCGTGTGGACGTCGAGCACATCGTCGACTGGGTCAACAGCATGTCCCCAAGCGAGCGCGCGGGAGTTCCGGGACTGAATGCCCCGCGCGCCGACATCATAGTTGCGGGACTGGCCGTCGCCGCAGAAGTGCTGGCGAGACTCGAAGCCCGCGAAGTTACTGTATCGGCCTACGGCATCCGCGAGGGAATCCTTCTCCAGGCAGCGCGCGTAGAACCGGACCTGACGGGTGGCGTCGATGCGCGAAGCAAGTCAGTTGTTCAGCTCGCCGAGCGCTCGCATTACGAAGAGCCGCACGCCAGGAAGGTTCAGACTTTGGCCCTTCGGATATTCGACTCTATCGGGGAAAAGCTCGGATGCCGTCCGGATGAGCGACAGCTGCTGGCCGACGCCGCACTGCTGCACGACATCGGCTATCACATCAACTACGATAAACACCACAAGCACTCGTACCATCTGATACAGCATGCCGAGCTTCTTGGATTGAGCCCCGAGGATCAGGTCATAGTTGCGAACATTGCGCGGTACCATCGCGGCGCTGAGCCGAAATCCAAGCACGGCAACTTTGGACCGCTTGCAAAGCCGATGCGGGACACTATCAGGCGTCTGTCGGCAATCCTTCGCGTGGCGGATGGACTCGACCGGGCACACGCAGGCTCAGTCGAACGACTCACAATTCGCTGGACTCGACGCGCCCTGCGCATTACGGTGACTCCGGTTGGTCAGGCTGAGATCCGGCTGGAGCTATGGGGAGCGAGCAGAAAGTCAAATCTGCTCGCAAAGCTCGCAGGAGTGCCTGTCGAAATCGTCAGCCGCGACGGAACAGTGCTCAGCTCGTCTGACGCAGGCGAGCGCGCCGACTAACTGACCGGGGCCGGACTCGGGGCCGGAACACTCTCAAGGTTTATTCCCCACGAGTCGGTAAGGAGCTTCTGATGAATCGAAAACTCCTCGCCGTCGGGAGTGCGCTGCGTGTACGTTCCGTCGGCGTCGAGATCCCACGCCTGCCTGTTATCAACGAGGCAGGCAGTTAGGAGCGACATGAGCTTCCGGTGATGATCCTCTTCGTGCACGGGAGCAAGCGTTTCCACCCGCCGATCCAGGTTGCGCGGCATCCAGTCGGCTGAGCCGAAATAAAACTCTTCTTCGCCGTTGTTCTCGAAGTAGAAGATGCGGGAATGCTCGAGAAAACGGCCGACGATGCTGATCACCCGAATGTGTTCACTGACTCCTGGTACGCCAGGGCGCAGGCAGCATATTCCCCGGACGATGAGATCGATGTCAACGCCCGCCTGGGACGCATCATACAGCGCCTGAATTACCTCGGAATCCACCAGCGAATTCATCTTCGCGATAATCCGAGCCTTCCGTCCCTCGCGCGCGTGGTCCGCCTCGCGGGAAATCATTTCCAGAAGCCTGCGCCGCATGTTCGCAGGCGCCACGATCAAGTCGCGATATGCAGTCTGCCTCGAAAATCCCGTAAGTGCATTGAAAAGATCGGTAAGGTCGGCTCCAATGGAAGCACGTGCAGTGAATAGTCCTATGTCGGTGTAAACACGGGCAGTTTTGGAATTGTAGTTGCCAGTACCTATGTGGGCGTATCTCCTGATTCCATCGGGATCCTTGCGGACGACCAGCACGGTCTTGGTGTGGGTTTTCAGGCCAACCAGTCCGTAAGCCACATGCACCCCGAAACTTTCCAGAGTTCTCGCAAAAGTGATGTTGTTTGCCTCGTCAAACCGGGCCTGCAGTTCGATTAGAACTGCCACCTGCTTTCCACGCTGAGCCGCCTGGGTCAATGCGCGCACAATCGCGGTATCTCCCGAGGTTCTGTAGAGCGTCATCTTTATGGCGAGGACATCATCGTCCACGGCTGCAGCCGTAAGAAAGTGTTCGACCGATGCGGAAAACGAGTCGAACGGATGGTGCACCATCACATCCCGCTCACGGATTATGTCGAAAATGGAGCGGGACTGATCTCTCAGTTCCGGCGGCGTGGCGGGAATGAATGGAGGATCGTGCAGCTCCGGAATGTCCAGCGCGGCAATTGTGAGGAGGTCGCCAAGATCCAGCAATGGCCCGGCGGAAACAATATCTGCTTCCCCAAGGGGCGGCATCTCTTCAGGCTGGCTCTCGCGGAGTTCCTCGATAACCAGACCCTTGAGCGACGTGGACATGCCGGTTTCCACTTCAAGACGCACGACTTCAGCAAAGCGACGCTGAAACACCTGCTCCTCGATCATCGCAAGCAAATCGTCCTGTTCCTCCGAATTTGCAAGCTCGAGGTCGGAGTAGCGGGTGACTCGAAAAACGTTATGACTGATAACGTCCATCCCGGGAAATAGTGCACCAAGGTTGGCGCCAATTACCTGTTCCAATGGAATGAACTGATTTTGTCTGCCGAACCCTACCCAGCGGGGCAGGCTCTTCGGAACCTTGACGCGCGCAAATCGCGGTGTCTGCGTTGCGGGATCGAACAGCTGAACCGCAAGGGAGAGCGAGAGATTCGATATGTATGGAAATGGATGACTGGGATCGATTGCAAGCGGCGTGAGCACGGGAAACACCTGCGTCTCGAAGAACTCATCGATCACGCGACACTCATCCGGCGTGAGCTCCTCCATTCCGACCAGCTTCACTCCGTGGTTCTCCAGCTGCGGAAGGAGGATGTCGTGCAAACAAGTCTGCTGCAGCCCAATCAGGTCTGCCACTCGCGCGTTCACAGCTGACAGCTGCTCGGCGGCGCTCAGCCCATCTGCGGACTGAGAGTGAACTCCGGTTGCGACCTGCCGCCTGAGACCGGCAACGCGCACCATGTAAAACTCGTCGAGATTGTTGCTGAAGATCGCGAGGAACTTGAGGCGCTCAAGCAGCGGATTGCGCTCATCAAACGC
>JACDDZ010000352.1 GCA_013816695.1 Gemmatimonadaceae bacterium | reverse complement strand
CTGAATCTTCACGGCTCTCTCCTGCCTCTGCACCGTGGGACCTCGCCCGTAAACTGGGCATTGATTCGCGACGAGCGCGAAACCGGACTCACGATGCACTACATCGATGAAGGCATGGACACCGGCGACGTGATTTTTCAGGAACGCATTCCAATCAGCGATGACGATACGCCCGGGACTCTTTCGGACAGCATCAAGGCTCTCGCTCCGGCTATGATCCGGCGGGCATTAAAGAAACTGGTCGATGGCGGCCAACTGCCGAGAACTCCGCAGGACAATTCGAGAGCCAGCTTTTCTCCGCGGCTCAGGAATGACGACCTCCTGATAGACTGGCGCAAACCGGCGCGCACCGTATGGAGTTTCATTCGTGGGACTTCGCAGCCCGGGCTCGGCGCGCGCGCGCGTGTGGGCAGCTCGGAAATCACTTTGTGGGGATCTCTTGTTCAGTCCGGGAACGTGCAGTCGCAGGGGACGGCCGTACCTGGAACTGTGATCGCGGCCGACGACATCAGCATCGACGTTCAATGCGGCACGGGCATACTGCGCATTCTGCGAACGCACATGCAGTGCATCGCCGGTAATGACACACTCATCGCAGGTACTGTCTTCCTGCCAGACGATCGTTGAGCAACCGCGTCGACATCTGGGTGGAAAGCGCGGGCCTGGGGCACGTCACGCGCCAGGTCAACCTGATGGCGCACTTATGCGAGCGCGACGTAATGGCCATGGATGTTCGCTTCCTGATCGACGACAATCCGGCGACACGGGCAGTAGTCGAAGGCGCAGGACATGCCCACGCGATACGTGATGCCGACGACGCCACAGCATTTCAGGCGCTCTTCAACGAGTGGAAGCACTCTCCGCCGGCGCTCTTCATTCTTGATTCCGTGGCAATGGACAAGAATCCGAATGCGAGTCTGGCGTTGACTCACCCGGCTGTCACATCAGTTGTGTTCATCGATGATCCGGGTGACCGGGATGTCGAGTGCGGGCTGCTGGTGAATGCGCTTCCTTCACTTGACGCACCGGTTCAAAAACTGAAAGCGCGGCGTGCGTTACGTGGCGTGGAATATCTGGTGCTCGCGCGCGAGTATTCGAAAGGCATGACCGCAACTCGCACATTCGCCAGCTGCGCCAGTGGCTTCGCGTTTTTCGGCGGTGCCGACCTCGAAGATTTCACCTCTGTTTTCCTGGATGCACTCGCCGCCGGAGCCCATGTTGAGCGCTGGAGTCTTTTGCTTGGACCGTCTTATAAACATGTCGATTCAGTTTCAGAAAGAATTGACCGCGACGATCTTCCTGTCACAGTGATTCGCCACGTTGAAAGCATGGCTGAAGCGCTTCGCAACGCAGACATTGCGGTACTTGGATCGGGGAATACTCTCAGTGAAGCAGCGGCCGTCGGCACGCCTGCAATTGTGTTAAGCCAGAATTTCGTCCAGGCCGAGAATGCGAAATTCTTTGCTACACGATCGGGAATTATTGATCTGGGAATGTTGGCGCCCGATTCGGCGCCGAGGCTGGCAGATGCGATTGCTTCACTGTCAAAGGACACTCGTCGCCGCGAGGGCATGTCGGAGCAAATGATGAAGACCGTTGACGGCAAGGGCGGAAAACGGATTGCCCGTCTCCTGGCTGAGACTTTGACCGGCAGGCAATGATAGTTTCGATACACCAGCCGCAGTATCTGCCGTGGCCCGGTTACTTCTATAAAATCCTCATGAGCGACGTGTTCGTGCTATACGACACGGTTCAGTATCCGAGGGGAAAACATTTTGGTAACAGAAACCAGGTAAAAACAGCCAACGGGCCGACATGGCTGACCGTTCCTGTATTGAAGCGAAGCGACATGCTCGCGTACACAAACATCCCGGTCGACCTTCCGGTAAAGTGGGCAGGCAAACACTGGCGGACGCTTGAGGTCTCATACGCGCGCGCGCCCTATTTTGGCGATATCGCCGCCGGATTTGCGAAGCTGTACGAGTGCTCGCAGTGGGCGAACATCGCGGAGCTGAATCTTGCGTTCATGCAGGCGTGTCTCGAAGCGCTCGGCGCGAGCACCCGCATCGTGCGAGCTTCTGAAATGAAGGCTTCGCATGAAGCGCTTCGCGGTTCCGACTACATTCTCGCTATCCTCGAAGAGCTTGGTGCAACACAGTACATCTCGGGCCAGGGGGAGGGATCCTTGCGCTATATCGACCCGGGCGCGTTCGCCGCGGGCGGCATCGAGCTGTTCACCTATAATTTCGAATCGCCGCAGTACCCCCAACTCTGGGGTGAATTCCTGCCTGACCTCTCGGTGGTCGATGCGCTTTCCAACGTGGGGAAGGG
>JACDDZ010000043.1 GCA_013816695.1 Gemmatimonadaceae bacterium | reverse complement strand
CCCATCAGCTCGATTTGTATTCAACGGATCAGCGCGTGGGTCCCGGGCTCATACTCTGGCATCCACGGGGCTCCATAATTCGCAGCGAAATCGAGAACTACGAGCGGAACCTGATTCTCCGCCACGGATACGATCTCGTTTATACACCCCACATCGTCAGCGAAAAACTTTTCCAGATCTCGGGCCACCTCGAGAACTTCAAGGAAAACATGTTCGGTGCGATGGATGTCGATGGCGCGATGTATCGGCCCAAGCCGATGAATTGCCCCGGGCATATCTGCATCTATCAGTCGAAACAGCGGTCCTACCGTGACCTGCCTGTGCGATACGCAGAGTTTGGAACCGTTTATCGGTACGAACGCAGCGGAGTGCTCCACGGCATGCTGCGAGTGCGCGGATTCACGCAGGATGATGCACACGTTTTCTGTACACCGGACCAGGTCACTCGTGAAATCGAACGACTCCTGGACCTTGTTGACGAAATGCTTGCGACATTCGGCTACCCGTACACAATCGAGCTCGCGACCAGGCCGGCCGAAAAAGCGCTTGGAACCCGGGAACAGTGGGACGATGCTCAGAAAACACTCAGTGATGTCTTGAATGCGCGCGGTCTCGAGTTCGAAATCGACGAAGGCGGCGGCGCGTTTTACGGGCCCAAGCTCGACTTCAAGCTGATCGATGCGATTGGACGCAAATGGCAGGGCCCGACAGTGCAGCTGGATTTCAATCTTCCTGAACGGTTCGAGCTGGAGTACGTCGGGGCGGACAACAGCAAGCATCGTCCGGTCATGCTGCACCGCGTTCTCGTGGGTTCCATGGAACGCTTTGTTGGAGGATTGATCGAGCACTATGCAGGAAACTTCCCGCTCTGGCTGGCTCCTGAGCAGGTTCGGATCATCCCGATTGCCGAGGACCTCCGCGAACCCGCTGATTCAGTAGGCAAGAGATTGGCTGGCGCAGGGGTGCGCGTTCACGTCGATCCGCGGCCGGAAACCTTGAATTACAAAATTCGCGACGCAGCGATGCTGAAGATTCCGTACATCGGTGTCATTGGGCGCCGCGAGCTCGAGGCAGACAGTATCGCCCTGCGTGTCCGAGGCTCCGCCGAGAAGGCACCGCCGAAAGTCGTTCCAGTCGAGGAGTTCATTGGCAGTCTCAGAGCGGAGATCGTCTCGCGCAGCGCTAACGCGTAGAGTTGCGGCGCGTTGCGCCGCGCTCCGTTGGAGCGTGGGTCAACCGAGAGAAGCCTCGGCGTTTGGCAGACGGCGAGGCACTTCTATGTTGACTTTGCCGCAACGCGGCGCGGCACACGCGCCACATCCGTACCCCAACAATGATTATCATTCAGTGACCTACAATCATCCAATATGTCTGACCTTTCACGACAGCCCGTAATTGTCTCAGCGACTCGCACGCCGATTGGAAAATTCCTTGGCGCGCTGTCGCCGGTCACGGCGCCCGAACTCGGCGCGATTGTAATTCGCGAAGCTCTGCGGCGCGCCAACGTCCCTGCCGACCAGGTCGATGAAGTGATCATGGGTCATGTGGTACAGGGCGGAACCGGGCAGGCTCCCGCCAGGCAGGCGATGCTCAAGGCGGGAGTTCCGGCCACTGTGCCAGCGCTCACAATCAACAAGGTTTGCGGGTCCGGTCTCAAGGCTGTCATGCTTGCCGCGCAGTCCATCAAGGCGGGCGACCAGCGTGTTGTCGTTGCGGGCGGCCAGGAGTCGATGTCAAATGCCCCATACTATATGTATGGAATGCGGACAGGTGTTAAGCTCGGCGACCAGGAACTCATCGACGGCGTAATCCGCGACGGACTCTGGTGCGCAAGCTGTGACGTTCACATGGGGTCCCATGCCGAATACACAGCGCGCAAGGCGAAGGTGACGCGTGCCGACCAGGACGAGTTCTCGGTCTCGTCGCACCAGAAGGCTACGATAGCGATGGAGCAGGGCAAATTCCGCGATGAGATTGTGGCAGTGGAAATTGTCGGTCGGAAAGGCACAGTCAAAGTGGAAAGCGACGAAGGTCCGCGTAAAGACACAACGCTGGAAACGCTCGGAAAACTGAAGCCTGCATTCCCGAATGCGGGCGAGGACCTGAGCGTAACGGCTGGAAACGCATCCAGCCTTAATGATGGAGCATCGGCACTTGTAGTTGTGTCGGAAGAGTATGCTCGGGCAAACGGACTCGAAATTCTTGCGCGCATTACCGGGTACGCCACCGGTGGAACGGAGCCGCAGGACCTGTTCTTCGCCCCCATTTATGCAGTTCAGAACCTGATGAAGAAGAATTCATCGAAGATTGCCGATTATGACCTCATCGAGGCCAACGAGGCATTCGCATCCCAGGCTATCGCGAACGGGCGTGGACTTGGCTGGGACTGGGACCGCGTCAACGTGAACGGCGGAGCCATTGCGCTCGGTCACCCGATTGGTGCGAGCGGCGCGCGTGTCCTCACGACACTGCTGTATGCGCTCAAGGATCGCGGCAAGAGAACCGGAATAGCGACGCTTTGCCTTGGCGGTGGAAATGCCGTGGCGCTCAGCGTCGAGCGTCCTGACAAATAGCGTTGAGTCCCAGGCTTCCTCGATTTCTCAACGACAGGAAACCGCGGGCAATCGCCCGCGTTTTTGTGTTTCTGCTCGTGCTCGTCGGCTGCACATTCGTAATCGGGTCGGTGGTCAGCGTTCTCACGCTTCGCGTCTCGAGCGCCACTGTAAATAACTACATCTCTCCTGCGGCGACTCTCCTGGCATTTGTGCTTGCTCACGTCGTGATGCTGCGCGCAGTAGAGAAGAAGCCATGGAGCGCCGTAGGGCTCGGGCGTGAAAATGCACGCATCCCGATTCTTGGAGAAGGATTTATTCTCGGTGTGTGCGCAATTGGAATTCCATCACTGCTGCTGCTGGCCGGTTCCCAGCTCAGGATTCTTGATGCCCGCGATGGCAGCAGCCTGCAGGCTGCGGGTCTGGGGATCGTTACGCTCCTTCCGGCGGCATTCTATGAAGAGCTGGCGACGCGCGGTTACGCGTTCATGGCGATCCGCGAGGCATTCGGCTGGAAGGCGGCTCTCATTGTGACGAGCACAGTGTTTGGACTCCTGCACATGATGAATCCGAATGTGGACGCAGAGTCCGTTCTGCTCGTAATCCTGGCTGGATTTTTCCTGGGTGCGATTTTGCTGGCAACCGGGAGCTTGTTTGCAGCGGGAATGGCGCATTTCGGCTGGAACTGGTTCATGGCCGGCCTCCTGCACACCAATGTGAGCGGGATCTCGGTTCCTTCTCCAGACTACAGCATTGTTGATAACGGTCCCGACTGGCTCACCGGCGGAGCATGGGGGCCCGAGGGAGGTTTTGCGGCAGGACTCGGAATGATCGTCGCATTTGTCTACCTATACGCGCGGCGTATTCGCCGCCTGGAGTCGTAGCATGGCGGGGACGGAAAAAATTGCGGTCATTGGCGCAGGGCAGATGGGAAATGGAATTGCGCACGTCTTCGCGCAGTCCGAATACCCGGTGACAATGATTGACGTGTCAGCCGATGCAATCGATCGGGGCATGGCGACCATTGGAAAAAATCTTGAGCGCCAGGTGAAGAAGGGAAGCGTCACTGCTGAATCTCGCGACGCTACGCTTGGGCGCATCAAGACAGCGACCGACATGGGCGCTGCGTCGTCGGCGGATATCATTATCGAAGCTGCAACGGAAAACCGGGACCTCAAATTCAAGATCTTCGCCAGCCTTGATTCGGTCGCAGCACCAAATTCAATTCTTGCGAGCAATACCAGCTCGATTTCGATCACCGAGATTGCGGCAAAAACGAAGCGGCCTGAAAACGTTGTCGGTATGCACTTCATGAATCCCGTTCCCGTCATGAAGCTCGTGGAAATCATTCGCGGTCTTGCAACATCGGACGCAACAACCAGGGCGGTTGTGGATTTGAGCAGCAGGCTCGGTAAAACACCCGTCGAAGTGAACGACTACCCCGGGTTTGTTTCCAATCGTGTACTGCTTCCCATGATCAATGAAGCTGTGTACTGCTTGATGGAAGGCGTGGGTAAGGCAGAGGCGATCGATCAGGTGATGACCCTTGGAATGAATCATCCAATGGGCCCACTCGCACTCGCAGACCTGATCGGACTCGATACGTGCGTTGCAATCCTGGAAGTACTGCATGACGGGCTCGGCGATCCCAAGTACCGACCCTGCCCACTGCTCAGGAAATACGTTGCAGCCGGGTGGCTGGGCCGAAAGAGCGGCCGCGGTTTTTACACCTACTCGTGAGCCTCGTGAATTCCGATCTTCGCCCGCTAACTGAAGAACAGCGCGAGATACGCAGCGTAGCCCGTGAGTTCGCTCAAACCGAGATCGCGCCGTACGCTGCGCAATGGGACAGGGATGCGCACTTCGAGCCGACCATCGTTGGTAAGCTGGGCGAGCTTGGGTTCCTGGGAATGCTCCTGCCCGAGGAACATGGTGGGCTCGGGCTCGACACCGTTACCTACCTCATTGCACTGGAAGAGATAGCCGCTGTTGATGCATCGACGGCAGTTCTAATGAGTGTTCACAACTCGCTTCCCACGCAGATGATCCTGCGCTTCGGGAATGACGAACAGAAAAGACGCTTTTTGCCTGGAATGGCGCGCGGTGAAATCCTCGGAGCATTCGCGCTCTCCGAACCTGACTCCGGGTCGGATGCGGCATCGCTCGCCACTCAGGCAGTGCGGGAAGGAGACACCTGGGTTCTGAATGGCACCAAGAGCTGGGTGACAAATGGCGGAACCGCCGGAGCCATTATAGCAATGGCGCGAACCGACGTAAGCGAGAATCGAAAGGGCGGACGGGGAATCGGCGCTTTTATCGTCACGCCCGACCTGCCGGGGTTTCATGTGGGGAAGAAGGAAGACAAGATGGGCCTGCGCTCTTCGCCGACAGTGCAGCTCAACTTTGACAATCTCCGGGTGCCGGCAGCCAACCTGCTTGGAGTGGAATCGCAGGGTTTCATCTACTCGATGCAGTCGCTCGATAATGGCCGGCTCGGAATTGCTGCCCAGGCTCTGGGAATTGCGCGGGCGGCACTGGAGGAAGCAACCAGGTACGCTGGCGAACGACGCCAGTTCGGCAAGCACCTGAAGGACTTCGAGGCAATCCAGTTCAAGCTCGCGGATATGTCCACGCGAGTGACGGCGGCCCGTTCTCTGCTCCATGATGCGGCTGCCGCGAAGGACCGCGGCCAGGTTGTGACACATGTAGCCTCGATGGCCAAGCTATTTGCCAGCGAAACGGCTATGTGGGTGACAACGGAGGCAATCCAGATTTTTGGCGGGTACGGATACATGAAAGACTATTCGGTCGAGCGCCTTTTCCGGGACGCCAAGGTTACCGAGATTTATGAGGGCACTTCTGAAATTCAGCGCATCGTGATTTCACGTGCGCTTTACCATAGCTAGACCACACTAACTGCGAACGAAATGAAGATCTTTGATACGCTTACTGAAATGGGGCACGAACAGGTCGTAATGTGCAGCGATCCGGTTTCCGGATACCGCGGCATCATCGCGATCCACAGCACTACCCTCGGGCCGGCTCTCGGCGGCACACGATTCTGGAGCTATGCCTCAGACGCGGAAGCGCTGACAGATGCGCTCAGGCTTTCGCGCGGAATGACGTACAAGAATGCAGTGGCGGGACTCAACCTTGGCGGCGGCAAGGCGGTGATCATTGGAGACAACCGTACGCGCAGCCGAGAAATGCTCTTCCGTTCGCATGGGCGCTTTGTCGAAAGCCTCGGTGGGCGCTATGTCACCGCGGAAGATGTCGGTACGAGCACGTCGGACATGGATTTCGTGCACATGGAGACCGATTATGTAGCGGGCCTCGCCGGGAAATCGGGCGATCCATCCCCTGTAACGGCGCACGGCGTTTTCCGTGCGATCCAGGCTTCCGCATTTCATAGATGGGGAAGCGACAGCCTTCAGGGCAAGACTGTACTTCTTCAGGGTTGCGGAAATGTCGGCCGGTATCTCGCGAAGGAGCTCCATGCGGCTGGCGCCAAGCTCGTTGTCTCGGACATCGATCCAGAGCGCGCGAAGAAGGTTGCCGCAGAAACCGAAGCAAAAATTGTCGAGGGCGACGACATCTACAGCACCAAGGCCGACATCTTTGCGCCCTGCGCGTTAGGTGGAGTCATCAACGACAAGACAATCGATGTGTTGAAAGTCGAAGTGGTCTGCGGCGGCGCGAACAACCAGCTGCTCGAAGAACGTCACGGCGATATCCTCGAGGAGAAGCAGATCCAGTACACGCCTGACTACGTCGCAAATGCGGGCGGTGTCATCAATGTTTATGGCGAAGTCGCGGGCTGGAATTCGGAGCGTGCTTTCCGCAAGGCCGACGAGATCTATGATACGGTTCTCGGCGTGTTCGACATCGCGAAGTCTGATGGCGTGCCTACGTACGTGGCAGCCGACAGACTGGCTGAGCGGAGACTCAAGGCAGTTAACGGCATGGTCCGCACCTGGCCGCAGTGGCCGCGCAGCGCGACGTAAGTAGATGAGCGGCGAACAGATTCCCATCGCGGCTGACCATGCCGGCTTTGAAATGAAAGAAAAACTGGTCGGTGAGCTCAGGAAACTGGGCTACGAGCCGCAGGACCTCGGTGCTTCGTCTGCCGAATCGACTGACTACCCGGATTTCGCGCACCCCCTCGCCCGGGAAGTCTCGCGGGGAGAAGCGAAGCGGGGCATTTTGCTCTGCGGAAGCGGTATCGGGATGGACATTGTCGCCAACCGGTATCCGCATGTTCGCGCTGCGCTGGCGTGGAAGCCGGAAATCGCAGAACTGTCCCGGAAGCACAACGACTCAAATGTCCTGGTAATCCCTGCGCGTTTCTTGTCGGACGAGGAGGGCCTCGAGATAATGAAGCGCTGGCTCGAAACTGATTTTGAGGGAGGCCGCCACGAACGGCGGGTCGAAAAAATCGAGACTTCCGGGAGTGCCGCGCAGTGACTGACTTCAATCTCAGAAAAGAAGATTCGATTATCGCCGAACTGATCGACAAGGAAGTCGATCGTCAGCGTCACGGTCTCGAGCTGATCGCGAGCGAGAATTTCGTCTCGGATGCAGTCCTCGAGGCCATGGGCACTCCACTCACGAACAAGTACGCTGAGGGACTTCCCGGCAAGCGCTACTACGGCGGATGCGAGTTCGTTGATGAGATCGAGCAGCTGGCAATCGATCGCGTGAAGCAGCTGTTCGGCGCCGACCATGCGAATGTGCAGCCGCATTCGGGAGCCCAGGCCAACGCGGCCGTTTACCTCGCGTTCCTGAAGCCCGGTGAAACGGTGCTGGGTCTCGACCTTTCACAGGGCGGTCATCTTACTCACGGATCGCCTGTCAACTTTTCGGGGCTCCTGTACAACGCCATTCACTATGGTGTGACGGCCGAAGGTCGAATCGACTACGACCAGATGCGAAAGCTCGCGCTGGAGAAGCGTCCGAAGATGATCATGGCGGGCGCGAGTGCATATGCGCGCATCATCGACTTCGAGCCTTTTGCGGAAGTGGCAAAAGAGATCGGCGCGAAATTCGTTGTGGACATGGCACATTTTGCGGGGCTCGTAGCCACTGGGTTTCATCCGTCCCCGATTCCGCACGCTGACGCCGTTACGAGTACTACGCACAAGACTCTTCGCGGTCCGCGCGGCGGGCTGATTCTTTGCAAGACGGAACATGCGAAGGCGATCGATAAAGCGATGTTTCCGGGAACCCAGGGTGGACCGCTCGAGCATGTAATTGCGGCCAAGGCAGTCGCGTTCAGGGAAGCACTCGATCCTTCGTTCAGGACGTATTGCGGACAGATTGTGGCCAATGCGCGCACACTCGCCGACGCGCTTATCAAGCGCGGGTTCCAGGTTGTGTCGGGCGGCACTGACAATCACCTGATGCTGGTTGACCTTCGCTCCAAGAACATCACGGGCAAGGCTGCGGAAAAGGCGCTGGATGCAGCGGGCATTACAGTGAACAAGAACACAGTGCCGAACGAGACGCAGTCTCCATTTGTCACGAGTGGAATCCGAATTGGCACGCCCGCGGTAACCACCCGAGGAATGAAGGAACCGGAGATGGAGCGCGTAGCGGAACTCATTGACGATGTAATATGCGCGCCCGAGGACACGGCAAATTTCGGAAAAGTCAAGGATGCCGTGCGCGAGCTGACAGACCTGTTCCCACTTTACCCGAACAGTTTCAATCCGCCTGCGAGAGCGCGCACTTGAACACGCAGGTCTTCCGTGACGGAATCATGGAGCGGATCCGGCTCCGGGAGACCCGCTTTGATGAGCAGGCTTACCTTTTCGTCCTTTCCGCACTCGAGTTTTGTCAGAGCAAGCTGGATGCTCGCCGCCACATTGCGGGGAGCGAGCTCGCACACGCATGCAGGGATCTCGCGCTCGACAGGTACGGGGTGATGGCTCGCATTGTTCTCGAGCACTGGGGAATCAATTCCACCTCGGACATAGGCGACATTGTATTCACCCTGGTGGACCTCGGATTTCTTCTCAGCCAGCCGGATGACACTCGTGATGATTTTGCGGATGTTTACGATTTCAGCTCCGCGTTTGAGGGTGACTACCCGTGGAGTTGCGCAACCTAACCGTAGCGATCGCCACATCTGAAGAGGCACGCGAGCGTGACCGCCTTGCAACCGAGTCGGGCATCCCATCCCGCGTACTCATGGAGAGGGCGGGAGTAGGCGCAGCCCAAAGGATTATTCGACATTTTCCCGAGGCGCGAGCCGGAGGCGTCGAAATTCATGTCGGCCCAGGGAACAACGGCGGAGATGGCTGGGTTGCCGCCAGCGAGTTGGCTCGTTCAGGTGTCCCAGTCCGCGTAGTTGAAGCGAGTTCGCCAAAGACCCCTGACGCAATCAATGCAAAATCTTGCGCAATGCGCGAGAGTTTTCCCGCGATTCAGGGCGATGCTGGAGTTGTGGTCGACGCCCTGTTGGGAACCGGAAGCACTGGCCTCCCCAGGAATGAGATTGCCGGGGGTATTCGTGCGCTGCAGGTAGCCCTCGAGCGAGAAGCGAGGGTCGTGGCGCTGGATGTGCCGAGCGGCATGGACGCCACCACAGGTGCATTGAACGGCTCGGTGCGTGCCGAGCTGACGCTCGCATTCGGGACTCTCAAGCGTGCGCACCTGGTTTCCCGCGACATGTGCGGAATCATAGAGGTCCTGGACATCGGTCTGGGAGAATTCGGAAATCCTTCACCTACCGACATTGCGCTTGCCAGCGCCGACTGGGTCTCGTCTCATATTCCGCGCATCCCTGGGAATGCGCACAAGGGAACGAGAAAGCATCTTGCCATAATCGCCGGTGATTCAGGGATGGCGGGCGCTGCAATTCTCGCTGGGAGGGGCGCCCTCCGCAGTGGAATCGGAATTCTTCACCTGATTGTTGCGAAAGAAAACCGGGATGCAGTTCATTCAGCAATTCCGGCTGCGCTTGTATCCACTCATGATGAACTGATACGGGACCCGTCTCAAGTCCTCTCGACTGCTGATGCAGTTGTCGCCGGACCGGGGCTGAGCCCGCACATGGCCGCCGAGATTCTTAAATCTCTCGGCGACGCGAAATGCCCCATCGTCCTGGACGCCGGAGCGCTCATGGCACTCAAGAATCCGGATGATGAATTGCGAGGTCTCGCCGGGACTCGTGAAATTGTCATAACACCACATCCGGCCGAGATGGCGCACCTCCTTGAATTACCGACCGACGAGATACTGAATAGGCGGTTTGAAGTTGGTGCTGACTTTGCGCGGAGAACTGGCGTGACGGTTTTGCTCAAGGGAACCCCGACGGTCGTGAGTCACTCCGGGCGCGGAAGAATCGCAAGCGCCACTGGTACAGCCGCGCTGGCCACAGGTGGAAGCGGGGACATCCTTTCCGGTATGATCGGGACACTTCTCGCACAGAGCGGGGATGGCTTCGACAGCGCTGTGTGCGCGGCCTGGGTGCATGGCCGGGCCGCCGAGCTGTGCGGAAATGTGCGCGGCGTCACGCTGGATGACATCTTGTACGCCATGCCTGCCGCCTGGAACATCAAGTCATCGACGTACAACTCCGCGGTTCTGGCCTCCCTGCCTTCCGTGCGATGAGCGACGGGTCAAAGCTCGGCCCTGGTCCGGAGTTCGACAAAATTCGGAAAATGATCGAGGCTGCCGGCCACAGCGGATCGCACATTGGTGATGACGCTGCTGTGCTGGAGCTCCCGAGCGGTGAGAAACTTGTTGTGAGCACCGACACGTCTGTCGAGAACGTGCATTTCAGGCGTGACTGGATGACATTCGAAGAGATTGGATATCGCGCAACTGCTGCCGCAATGAGCGACCTTGCAGCGATGGCTGCGC
>JACDDZ010000351.1 GCA_013816695.1 Gemmatimonadaceae bacterium | reverse complement strand
CGCGCGTAGGGGCCGAGTGGCGCGGACGGATGCAGCGGAGGAGCATAGGTCAGAGCGTAGCCGTGATAGCTGCCATCGGTTGTATGCAGGTCCACGAATACGTCGGGATCCCATGTATTGAACATTACGAGCGAGGCGCGCGTTTCCGGCGCCTCCGCCTTGATGTAATCCCGATTGAGATCGAGTCCCTGGCCGTTAGCCCTGACCCCCACGAGCTCGGGTCCGTTCTGCTCTGTCCGGTTAACGCTCTGCGACGCAAATCGTTCGTTCCCGTCCGCGTTGTAGATCGGGACGGCTATTAACACGATGGAGTCGAGCACGTTGGGGCGCGGGGCTGCGCTCAGGTCCCGAACCAGGGCCAGCAGCGCTTCCTTGCCTTCCACCTCACCTGCATGGATGTTCGCCTGCACATACACAATTGGACGCTTCAGCGCGCGAGCTTCATCAGGGGTCGACACCTGAGGATACGACGCGATGATATATGGTATTGCGCGACCTTCACTCGTCTTGCCAATCGATCCGAAGGTGAGCGGGCGATCGTGAAGTGAATCGATGAAGGCGATCACATCGGCGTAGCGGGATGTCTCACGAAACCCGGTAGCCTCGGCTCTTGTTCTGGGAGAATTCAGCGTCGTTCTTGCGAGAATTGGAACACAGGCGGCGAGACCGATAACGGCGATTATCGCATCACGCGTCCTGAGCGGCTTCATGGTCAACTTTTCAAGTCCATGTGGAAGCGTGTGCCTTTGCGCGCCATCTCGACAAGGTTGTCGGCAGGCTCGAACCTGCCGGGGAAACGGCCATTCAATTCTTCGAGCTGCTGAACGACCGTGGCAGCACCGAGTGCATCCATGTACCGGAATGGACCACCGCGGAAAGGCGGGAACCCAAAACCGTATACAGCGCCTACGTCACCGTCACGCGCTGACCGAATTACTCCCTCCTGCAGACACCGAGCCGCTTCATTCAGGAGCGCCAGCACGCACCTCTGCTGTATCTCGGCGTTGGCCATTCTCTCGACAGGCTGGGGCGAGGCACGGAAGAGCGTGTACACCTCGGGATCAGGCTCACCCTTCTTTCCCTCGGTGTCGTACTTGTAGAAACCCTTCTTTGCCTTTCGACCATAGCGTCCGGCTTCAACCACGCGCGCTACCGATGCGGGAGGCGTCAGCCGCGCGCCAAATGCGTCTGACATGATCTTTCCCGCCTTCGCTGCGACATCGAGACCCACTTCATCGATCAGCGTTATCGGCCCAACAGGAAAACCGAACTCAACAAGAGCCTTGTCTATCTGCTCAATTGGAGTGCCCTCATCGAGCAAACGCCCCGCTTCATTGATATAGGGTGACAGTATCCGGTTCACGTAGAAGCCGGGTCCATCGTTCACCACGATTACAGTCTTGCCAAGCTTCTTGCCGTATGCAACGACAGTCGCTGTCACTTCGTCCAGAGTCGTTGGCGTAACGATCACCTCGAGAAGCGGCATCTTGTGCACGGGTGAGAAAAAATGCATTCCAAGCAGTCGCTCGGGGTGGCGCGACGCCTCCGCGATACGGGAAATTGGAATTGTGCTCGTGTTGGAGGCAAAGATTGCCTGGTCACCGATCACAGCTTCGACTTCCTCGAGCACCTTGTGCTTCACTGCCAGATCTTCGAAGACCGCTTCGATCACGAGATCGACGCCGCCGAATCCCGAGTAGTCAGTCGTGCCCCCGACCAGCGCCATGTAGTCACCGAACTGCGTGCGCGTTATCTGCCTGCGAACGAGCCGCTCCTTCACGACGTCGCGAATCGCTGCAAATCCCTTTGCCACGCGCGTGTGGTCGGCGTCCTTGAGGCGAACCATGGTTCCCTGCTGCACTGCGATTGATGCGATGCCTGCTCCCATGAAACCGGCACCGAGAATTGCGATGCGATCCACTTCGCTCGGCTTCACGTCCGACGAAACTCCGGGATCTTTCTTGAGGGCCGTCGTTGCAAAGAAGAGCGATACAAGCTGCTTCGATACATCCGTTGCGCCCATCTCGCCGAAAAGCCGGGACTCTTCACTATAGCCGTGACTTTTCCCACCGCTGTAGCCGGCAGCAACCGCATCAATGGCCGCGAGCGGGGCAGGATACTGTCCGTGAGATTTCTCGAGAACGGATTCGCGCGCCTTCTTCATGACGAATTTGCGGCCTGCTGAATTCCCTTCGAGAGCAAATGCAGTGAGGCCCCCGCCTTTCCTCACCGGTTTGCGCGTGCCGTCAGCCAGCTCGCGAGCGCGCTGCATTGCAACTTTCCGCAGAATCGACGGGTGTACCATCTCATCGACCAGGCCTATCTGCAGGGCCTTCTTCGCGCGGATG
>JACDDZ010000350.1 GCA_013816695.1 Gemmatimonadaceae bacterium | reverse complement strand
ACCCAGGTGATCTCGCTCTGGGTTGCAGGGATTCTTATCCTCGGTTACCTGCTTTCGCTCCTGTATTCCATGGGAACCCACAAGTCCGCTTTCGGCGAGGGCGGCGACGTAGCTGTCGGCGAGTCACAGCCGCACTGGACACTCCGGAAAGCCGTAATAGTGCTCATCGTGTCAGCGGCTACAATCGGTGTCATGTCGGAGATGCTTGTTGGCGCTACCGAACACGCAGTCAAGGCGCTTGGAATGTCGGAGATTTTCGTCGGCCTTATCCTGATTCCCATCATTGGAAACGCGGCTGAACACAGCTCCGCTGTGATGATGGCAATGAAGAATCGAATGGACCTGGCGGTGAGCATCGCTGTGGGGTCGAGCATCCAGGTGGCGTTGCTCATAGCGCCGCTGCTCGTCCTGCTAGGAGCCGCTATGGGGATGCCAATGAACCTCGCTTTCAGGCCGATGGAGGTCGCAAGCGTTGTTCTAGCCGTTGGCGTGGCGTCCTCGGTGATACGGGATGCCGAATCCAACTGGCTGGAAGGGTCATTCCTATTACTTGTGTACGGAATACTCGCGGTGGCGTTCTTTTATTTCTGAAATCCGACCGTTAGATTTGCAGCGCCGACAATAACTATTTGTGTCCATAACCAGCGCGATTGTTTTCATGCCTGATGGGGAGACCGTCCCCGAGCATCTGACCCGCTGGATTGCGGAGCAGGGGCTCACGTCTCGCGTGGTCGAAACCGCCGACGAGCTCATGGCATGCACGCTCCGTTCGCGATTTCGCGTCGTTCTTTTCGACGGGCGGCAGGAAAGGGACACTTCTTTTGCCGCGTGCACGCGACTCAAGGCGGACGCCTACACGGCCATTATTCCGGCGGCGGTGCTGCTGTCCAGCGACGCGGAACTCGAAGCCGGGTTTAAAGCCGGTGCCGACGAAGTCGTGGTGCCCGCGCACAGCGAATCCGAGATACGCCAACGCCTGAACTCCATGCTGCTCCGGGCTGATCGCGACATTGAAGTTCACCCCTCCACGCGACTTGCGGGCGCGCCAGCGATTGCGCGTGAAATCACTCGTCGCATCGACCTGGACCAGACTTTCGCAGTCTGCTATGCGGATCTCGATCATTTCAAGGAATACAACGATCGATACAGCTACACCGAGGGCGACCGCGTCATTCGCATTCTCGCCAAGGTTCTTCACGATGTAGTGAAGGGGATTTGCGGCGAGCGCGGATTCGTCGGCCACATTGGGGGCGATGATTTTATCTACATCATCCCGTACGATGACGTTGCAGAGGTCTGTGGTGAAGTCGTGGCCGTCTTCGACCTTCTGGTTCCGTATCAGTACTCGGAACCGGATCGGAACACTGGATATTTCTTCGGCAAGGACAGGCGCGGACACCTGGATCGTGTTCCGCTCATGACGCTTTCAATTGGCGTTGTGACGAATGGACGCAGAAAGTTCACGCACGCCGCCCAGGTGAGTCATCTGGCCACAGAGATGAAGACCTACGCGAAGACCCTGCCGGGATCGCTGTATGCGATTGACCGGCGAACCGATGAGCGCTTTACTCCACCACATGCAGTGCCGGCGTTCGCGGTCGACCGCGTCGACGAGAGCTCCGCGTGAACGTAGGCTGCCCGGAGTGCGGCACTGTTTTCCGGGTGGACCCCGCGAAAGTTCCGAGTGGTGGAGTGCAAGCTCGGTGTTCTGTTTGTGCAGGCGTGATGAGTGTTCTCTCGCCTGAAGACCAGGCCGAAGCCGCCGCCGAGCAGTCCAGGCAGCCCATCCCGGCACCTGCCCAGACTGAAGCCGCCAGGACCCGACTGAAGCCCGTCGCGGAACCTGTCAGGGTTGCGGCTACCAAGTCGATTAATCCCTTCCTCTCGCGCGACCCCGGAATCCGGGCAAAGCGACTTGCGCGGGCGCTGATTTCCGATATGGTGACATACTATCCCGCGAAGCACGAAGAAGGGCTGAGTGAGGGCACTCTGAAGAAGCTTTTCAAGGACGAAATCAGGAAAAGCTATGAGGAGTATGTCTCGCAGGTTGGTACCGAGTTCGCGGAGAGCACCTCGTTCTTTCAGGATTCACTGAATGAGCTGCTCGCCAACGGCAAGAATGTTTTCTAGATCAACAGGGGATTACAGTGGCTGAAACAGAACGCGCCCGAGCGCTGTCGCGAGCAAGCGACCGACTCGCCGAGCTGCGGAGGTACCTTTGACATCGGCTCCAAGCGCGAGTCCCTGACCAGGCTCGAAAACCGGATGGCCGAGTCCGATTTCTGGAACCATCAGGAAAAGGCTCAGGAAGTTCTAACCGAAGCAAAGTTGCTGCGCGGATGGGTGGAGCCTTACGAGAA
>JACDDZ010000042.1 GCA_013816695.1 Gemmatimonadaceae bacterium | reverse complement strand
CCCAGGGCAAACCCACCGCATCGCAAATCCAGCCACTGGCTGATGCAAGCAACGCGTTTGTTGCGATCGCCGACCACGTAACGCCCGCAGTTGTGTCGATCGAGATCGAATACAAGAACGACCAGACTGCGCGCACTCGTGTTCTGCCGCGCAACGTCCCACCGGAGATGCGCGAGTTCCTCGACCAGTTCGGAGATCAGGGCCAGCGTCCCCCAACAACGGGCGGACAGGGATCCGGCTTCATCGTATCGAAGGACGGATACATCCTCACGAATAATCACGTTGTAACGCGGGAGGACAGGCAGACTCCTGTTGACCGTGTGACCGTTCATCTGCTCGACCACCGTTCATTCCGCGCGCGCGTGGTCGGAAACGACCCGACCACCGATGTTGCAGTTCTCAAGATCGAAGGCGGCAACTTGCCTGTCCTTCCACTCGGCAACGACCGCACTACCCGAGTTGGAGAGTGGGTGCTGGCGATCGGAAATCCGCTTGGACTCGATTTCACTGTCACTGCCGGAATCATCAGCGCCAAGGGACGCAGCTTGAACGGCCTCAACCAGAGCCGGTACGCCATTAGCGACCTGATCCAGACCGATGCGGCGATCAACCCGGGGAATTCCGGTGGACCCCTCGTTAACCAGCGCGGTGAAGTGATTGGCATGAACAGCGCGATTGCGAGCATGACGGGCATGAACGCGGGTTATGGATTCGCAATTCCGATCACCCTCGCGAAGCGCGTGATGGAGGACATCATCAAGCACGGCCGCGCGCGGGTTCCTGCGATTGGCGTTCAGATCACTGACGCGACCGAGGACGACGCTGCTGTCGCGGGCTTGAAGCAGATCAGTGGAGTACTGGTAGGGGGATTCGCGGAAAGCGGCACACCAGCTGAAAAGGCCGGGATGCAGGCTGGTGACGTGATCATCGCAGCAGATGGTGAGAATGTGGATCGCGTCAGCACGCTTCAGCGAATTGTCAGAAACCATGAGCCCGGCGACAACGTTCCTGTGGTGGTTATGCGTCGTGGCGATCGGAAGACCTTCAGCGTCAAGCTTATGGAAGCTCCAGCCGACAGGCCGGCGCGCCAGCTTGCTGAGAATGGTCGGGAAGGCGCAGGCGACAGTAAGGCAAACGTTGTGAGCAATTCCACGCTGGGAGTTTCCGTTACCCCGGTTACGGCGGCTATGGCAGAGGAGGCGAAGCTGGCTTCCCGATATCGCGGAGTTCGGGTGACCAACGTTGCGACGTTTGGCCCGGCGTATCGCAAGCTTGGGGAAGACGACGTGATTTTCGAGTCGCTTGCTCCGGAGCGGAAAGCAATCAGGACTGCTGCCGACCTGGCTCAGCTCGTTTCCAGCGTGAAATCGGGTGGATATGTGAGCCTGAACGTGGCTTCGCAGGGGCAAGCGGGATGGCAGTCTCGGATAGTCAATATCCGAATCGGAGAATAGAAGGGCTTCTATATAGTAGTGATTGGGTGAAAAAAGGGCCTCCGAAAGGAGGTCCTTTTTTGTGCGGCTCGGCCGCAAGATTTCGCTTGGAGAAATCGGTCGGAACGAATAAGTTTTAGGGCTCGCTGGAAACACCCGTTTACGCCACATACCGCTGTTTCCCCCGCCCACACCCGACCCCCAAATCGATGCGATCACGTATTCGTAGCGTTGCTGTAGCTGCGCTGGCTTTTGTTTTTTATTCCTGCTCCGAGAACAGTGTCACAGGGCCGGATTTCGACACCATTCACAGTAAGGCCAGCGTTGTCGCGGCACCTTCGGTTGTAATCAGCCAGGTGTATGGCGGCGGCGGATCGAACACGGCAGGAACGTCCTACACACGCGACTTCATCGAGCTTCATAACACAACCGGTGCAGCCGTCCCCATCAATGGTTGGAGCGTTGGTTACGCGGCGGCTGGCGGAAATTCGTGGCAGCTCCTGAACCTTCCGAATGTTTCCATCCCTGCGGGGGGCTACTTCCTGATTCAGACTGGAACAGCCGGCACGGCAGGCGCGACTTTAAGCGCAGACGTGTCCGGAGCAACCGGTCCTAGCATGTCCGGGTCTGCAGGGAAAGTTGTGCTTTTGAGTTCGACTGTTTCTCCGGGAGCAAACACTTGTCCTCCGACGTACGTGGACCTGGTTCCTTATGGGTCAGGAGTAACGAGCTGCACCGGGTTTACGTCTACTGCCAGCTTGAGCACGACCACGGCGGCGATTCGTGGCGGACAGGGCTGTAATTACACAGACATCGGCAAGGTAGGAACGGACTTTACGGTCGCGGCACCTGCTCCGCGAAACCTCGCGTCTGCTGCGTTTATTTGCGCCGGCGGTGGCGGTGGTGGTGGTCCAGTTGTAGACCATGTGAGTGTTTCACTTGACAAGACAACGATAACAGACGGTGAAAGTGCAAAGGGAACGGCAAGCGCTTTCGAAGCGCCACCCGCCAACACTCCGATCCCGGGCGCGACGTTTACCTGGACCACGTCTGACGCGACGATCGCGACAGTTGATGCAACTGGAAACGTCACGACGAAGAAAGCCGGCGATGTTCTCATTATCGCAACGAGTACGAACGGAAAAACCGGATCTGCATCGCTGCATATCAACGCAGCTTTGCCGCCGCCACCACCCGCTGACATTGTTATTAGCCAGATCTTGGGTGGTGGTGGAAACTCAGGCTCGACGATCCTGAATGACTATATCGAGCTTTACAATCACAGTTCCGCCGAGGTTGACCTCGCCGGATGGTCCGTGCAGTACGCATCTGCTGCCGGCCCAATAGCTCCCGCAGCCTGGTCAGTTACGCCGCTCTCTGGAAAAATCCAACCGGGCAAGTACTTCCTGATTCAGGAAGCTGCTGGCGGAAGCGCGACTGCTACGCCTCTTTCCAATCCTGATCTCGTTGGATCCATCCAGATGGGAGGAACGGGCGGAAAGGTTATTCTCGCACGTACCACGACTCCTTTTACAGGCACATGTCCGACGGGCGCGACGATCACTGACCGCGTTGGGTATGGCACCTCCACTGCGACGGGCAACTGCGTTCCAGAGTGGGGCGCAAGAATGACGTCCGATGTAAGCTCGACACTCGCGGCGTGGAGAAACAATGACGGTTGCGACAATACGCAAATCGCAGCGAATGACTTCTCGGTTCTCACTGCAGAGCCGCGTAATAGTGCGAGCCCAGCAAAGACCTGCGGACAGCCAGTCCGTTCGCAGTCATCGGCGACTGTTGTAATCAACGAGCTGCTCAGCGACCCGGTAAACTCGCAGGCAAGCTCGGGCCAGTGGTTCGAAGTCTTCAACTACGGATCTGGACCCGTTGACCTGCAGGGCTGGACGATCGTTAGTGGTGGCAGCAGCCAGCCCAATCACGTGATTGCATCCAGTGTAATCGTTCCTGCCGGCGGTTACGCAGTCCTTGGCCGCAGCGCGAACCAGGCTTTCAACGGCGGCGCTCCTGTCAATTACAACTATTTCGTTGGACTGACCAAGACGATCTGGCTGGACTCGAAAGATTTCCTGATGCTGGTCGACAACGTCAACGCACTAGTTGACTCGGTTGCGTGGACGAGCATGCCACACGGTGTTTCAGTTGGAGTTCGCAACGCTTCAAGCGATAACTCCGACGCGAACGGACCAAACTGGGGATACGCGACAAACACCTTTGGCCAGGGCGATTTCGGAACTCCCGGCGAAAACAATGAACCGCTTGGCAACGCACCGCCAGCCGTTTCAACTAACCACATCACAGTTTCAGGACGTGTCGCAACCGACGCTCCGCTTCCGGTTGGGTTCGAGGCGCAGATTTTCCCATCGCTGCTGAACCAGAGCAATCAGGTTCAGACGGGCCATTCCTTTACATGGTCGTCGCTGACACCTTCAATAGCCACAATCGATCCCGCCACGGGCGTTATCCATTCAGTCTCACCGGGCACAGCGGTATTTCGCGTAGTTGCGGACGACGGAACTGTTAAGAATCACAGTCTCCTGATGGAAACCGGCACGCTCGGCAATGCGCAGTACGGCAACAACACCGAGTTTGGCGACCCGGTCGACAATGATCCGAGCAACGATGAGATCGTTCGCCGGCCGCAGTTCACGAGCTCATACAATCAGTTCAAGGGACAGCCGAATTGGGTCGCGTATGACCTCAACGGCTCGCAGTTCGTGTCTGGGACGGATCGCTGTAACTGCTTTACGCACGATCCACTGCTGCCCGCCAGCTTCTCGCATCTCACGACGGCGGATTACACTGGTGCCGGATCATTCGCGGCAAATGGAAGGACCGACGCGAACTACGGAATTGATCGCGGTCACATGACGCGGTCGTCCGATCGTACCACCGGCACAATCGATAATGCAGACACGTACTACCTCACCAATGTTGTGCCGCAGTTTGCGGATCTCAATCAGGGCGTCTGGAGCAACTTTGAACAGTACCTGCACGACCTTGCCGGAACTGGAACGAAAGAGGTCTATATCGTCACCGGGCCCGCAGGCATCAACACATTCACGACGCCTGGAAGCAACGGAACAATCAAGAACGAGGGAAAGATCCAGATTCCTGCGAGCACCTGGAAGATCGCGGTGATCATGTCGCGCGGTCAGGGACTGGCCAATGTGCACAGCGCTTCCGATATGCAGCTAATCGCCGTCAACATGCCGAACAGACCCGGTGTGAGAAACGACGACTGGCACATTTACGAAACCACGGTGAACGCTATCGAGCAGCTCACTGGCTACAACTTCCTCTCGCTCCTGCCGGACAACATCGAAGCGGTTGTCGAAGGCAGAACACGCGCACCAATTTCACAGCCCGGTGGACCTTACACAGCGGTTGAAGGCAGCAACGTTGCATTCAACGGAAGTGCCTCGAGCGATCCGGACGGCGACGCGCTTACCTACGCATGGCAGTTCGGCGACGGCGCGACCGGAACCGGAGTTACGACAACGCACGCTTATGCAGACAATGGCAGCTATTCGGCAATCCTGACAGCAACGGATCCAGCAGGCGCATCAGACGCGACCAACACACCGGTCACGATCACGAACGCCCCGCCGGTCGTCGCCGCAGGAGCTCCCTTCATCGCGAATGCCGGACAGAGCGTGACTGTTAACGCTTCGTTCAGCGACGCAGGCCTGAATGATTCCCCATGGGCCTACACTTTCGAGTGGGGTGATGGAAGTACGTCCACCGGCAGTACGGGAATTCAGGGTGGAATCAGCGCGAATCACACCTACGCGACGGCGGGCAGCTACTCAGTCGCGATCAAGGTGACGGACAAGGACGGCGGTAACGGATCGAATGTTTCATCCGGAACTGTGCGCGCTGCGCCGAGAGCGGCGACCGATGGACCTTACGCTGGCGTTGAGGGCTCGGCCATTGCGATGAGCGGTGCTGGGTCATCGGACGTTGACGGAACAATCGTCTCTTATGCGTGGACCTTCGGCGACGGAAGCACAGGCGCAGGTGCATCGGTGTCGCACACGTACGCGAACGACGGCGACTACACTGTGACGCTCGTGGTCACGGACAACGATGGTCTTACGAGTAGCGTGAACAGCTCGGCCCACGTAACCAACGTCGCACCGGTCGTCGGGGCATTCGATGGTGGACGACTCCCGGCCGGCGGAACGTACTCGGCGTCCGGATCGTTCGCTGATCCAGGTGCTGATGCATGGACGGCCACAGTGAACTTCGGTGATGGAACGGGCACGCAGCCGCTTTCCCTCTCGGGCAAGAGCTTCACGCTCTCCCATGTGTACAGCGCTTCAGGCAATTACACGGTGACAGTCACGGTCTCCGATGGTGCAGGATCAAGCAGTTCATCGGCAGGAGTCACTGTATTGGCTGCTCCGACTGCGGCGATAAACGGACCGTTCAGCTCGGTTGAAGGCAGCAGCGTTTCAATGAGCGGCGCGGCCTCAACGGATGTTGATGGCACCATTTCTTCCTACGCATGGAATTTCGGTGACGGCACAACCGGCACTGGCGCCTCGATTTCACATACGTACGCACAGGATGGCAACTACACAGTTACGCTGGTTGTCACAGACAACGATGGACTGACTGGAACAACGACAGCGACGGCGCAGGCGACGAACGTTGCTCCTGCGATTGCTGCACTCGGCAATGTTGTTCAGGCGTCAGGGTCCTATTCGGCGACTGGATCGTTCGCTGACCCAGGCGCGGACAGCTGGACGGCAACTGTTAACTACGGCGATGGCTCCGGCAGTGCTCCACTGTCATTGACCGGAAAAACGTTCGCCCTTGCACATACATTTGCGGCCGGACAGACGTACACAGTTACCGTCACAGTTTCCGACGACGACGCAACGTCGACCAGCACGCACACAGTTAGGATCACGGCTCCGCCGGTTGCAAATGCTGGCGGTCCTTACAGCTCCAGTGAAGGCTCGTCGGTCGCGATGAGCGGCTCGGCGTCCAGCGACATCGACGGAACTGTTGCCAGCTATGCCTGGACGTTCGGGGATGGCGGAACGGGCACGGGCGTGAATGTCTCACACACGTACGCACAGGACGGCAATTACACGGTCACGCTGACGGTGACTGACAACGAAGGCTTCACCGGTGCCAGAACGACAACGGTAAACGTTGCCAACGTCGGCGCGGCGATCGGAACATTCGCAGGTGCGACACTGCTGCCCGCCGAGACGTATGCGGCGAGTGGATCGTTTGCTGATCCGGGCGCAGACACGTGGAGTGCGACAGTCAATTACGGCGACGGTTCCGGAACGAGTGCACTTGCTCTATCCGGCAAGAACTTCTCGCTGAGCCACAAGTACACCGCTGCCGGCACATTCACAGTTACGGTTACAGTGAATGATGGTGGCTCGATTTCAACAGCTACGCAGACTGTAACGGTGCTCACGCCGCTTGCAGGCGCTAACAGTGCGCTTGCTCTGCTCGATCAGCTCGTGGCACAGGGCAAAATCACAGACGCTAGCGCGAAGAGCATCAGAAATAGACTCGAAGCCGCTCAGAAGCAGATCGAGAAGGACAACGCCAACAGCAGCTCCGCGAAAGCACTCCTTACTGGTGCCTTGAACGAGCTGGACAAGGCAATCAGCAAGGGCGACGTCAGCGCGGCGAACGCCGCCGAGCTGAGAGCGATGATTGTTCGGTTGATCGCAACGCCGTAAGGCATCGGCAGATAAAAAACCCCTGCCATCCGAAAGGTTGGCAGGGGTTTTCTCTTTGGTACTGGCTCCGCGCCCGATATCTTTCAGCTACGCGGAAGTGGCGGAACTGGTAGACGCGCCAGACTTAGGATCTGGTGGGGTAACCCGTCCGGGTTCGAGTCCCGGCTTTCGCATACAGATTTTATCAAAACTGTGAGGAAAGATTTCCCCGCTGTCATGGAAGGCCGCGGGCGGCGTCATCCTTTATGAATCCGCGGACGATTGCGACTACTTGTTCCTTTGAAAGCGGTTCGTCGAACGCCATCATGGCCGCCTCACGCCTGGCAGCGGCGTCTCCGATGATTTCCAACCCGGAAAGAGTTGCCGCATCAATAGTTGCCGCGTCAGTCCCGTTGAACACTGTATGCCTTGTGTTATCCTCGCCAGCATAGATCAGCCCGAGGGCCGCTACCGCGCCAGCCGGCGGATTGCTGATGTTCCCCGCACCTGCAGCCTCAACGCCACCACCGCGCACGTAGCCACTGAAGCGAAGTGACGTATCCCCCAGGTTGAGCGAGCGGCGGATGCGTCGGATCTTAGCTGCGTGCCGCGCCTCGACAGAATGAATACGAAGCGCGCTTTCAAGTGCGATGTCAGCTTTATCATCACCATTGCTGAGCAGGCGCCCTGCCTGTCCCTTGTACGCGCGCACCCCGGTGTCCTCTACTGCCTGAGCCACAAGCAGAAGGTGGTCGAGCTGTGTGGTGGCCTGAAGGAAAGGTCCATTTCCGCTCCCGTTTCCGCCGGTGAAGTCAAAATCGTTCGCGCTTATTGAAGGCGCCACGCCACCGAACAGCGGGATGGCGGTATCCCGTAGAAAGTCTGTGTGCTGCTGCTCGTGCTTTTGAATCTGTGCGAATGTCTGCCGCGCCGATTCCGGGATCTGCATCCGTACAGTCGCGAACGCCGCATTCTGTGAGGCGACAGCGCTCGTTCCAAGAACGGCCCTGTAGAACTCGTTCTCCAGGTTCTCCAGGATAAACGCGAACTGGAGAACGTCGAGTACTGCGGACGGAGTCTGCGCGAAAACGTCCTTGGACATTGCAGCCAGAAGAACTGGCACTGAGCCCATGGTAATCCCCGCGGCAACCGCAGAAGACACCGACGCGCCCTTTCGGATTGCGTCGCGACGATTGACGAGCCGGCCCATGACTTCGGGATCGACACCGTCGAGTATCGGCTGTTGTGAGTTATTCATGTTCATCGAATCTCCGTGGTCGCCTTAGGGCGTTGGGGGAAAGAAGTCGGCAGAGGCTTTGCCCTGCGTCGCCGTAGGCGCGTACGATATGTTCCGTGAGCTCACAACTCCGTCGTTCACAATGTGCGTCGAAGCCACGCGATCCAGGACCGCACCTGCTTCGAGCTTGACGTCCATTCCGTTTTTATCCGTAATGTCGTTGCCGGCAAACGCGGTGTTGGCGTTCTGACCGGGAGGGGGTGCAATGTCCCGAAGCGCAGCAGCATGCCGTGCTTCAGCCGAAACAGCCTTGCCCGCAAAAAGCAGGTTCCGCGCGTCCTGAAGATACTTGGCCGCTCCATTAAGGCCCGATACGCCAAGATGTTCGAAGAGACGGGACGCTCCAAGAATATTCTCGCGGCTGGACAGAATTGTATTCAGCGTCGCGCCGTTAATGCTGCCCGTTACGTCGGGAACAGCCGCGCTTCCAAGTGCCGTGCGGAGAAATTCGCGGTGGACAATCTCGACGTTGCGAAGGTCTACGAATAGCTCGCGCTCGGCGCCGTTGAAAAAGCTCGCGAAATTCGGAAGCGCCACAACTGCGGTGTAGAATGCGGCCTCGAGCTGCTCAAGCGTGTGTACCAGCCGAATGATTCCAACATCGCTGCGAAGATCGAACATCAGCGCGCCTCCGCCCATCGCCCCGGGTAGCGGGGACATCGCACATGCGCCGAATATGGAGGGCATCATCACTACGGCGCCCCCCGCGCCCAGCATCCGAACGAAGTTGCGTCGCGTAGAGACGCACATCAACTCGTCCGGGCTGCCGATTACCAGCGGTTTCCCGCTGTCAGTGTATTCCTCTGACATTCTTGTCTAGGCTCCTAAGCGGCTAGCCAGTGAAGAAAAGCGGCTTGGCTAGCAGCAGCCGCTTCCGCGCCGCACCAGGGCGTAGTGAGGAGGTTTGCAATTTCGAATCCATAGATAGTTGGTTTCTCAGGTACGCTCCATGCCTCGACAAATTGCAGGAGTGTGAAACTTATGATCTCGATTCAGGCATGTATTATCTCAGCTGTAGTCGTTGTAGCAGCATCAGGATGCAGCCCTCATCAACCCGCGCAGGCGGTCGCCGAGGAAGTGAAGGAATCGCCGCCGCCTGCAGCGACACGCGTAGCAGCCAGCAGGGATTCGGTCCACGCGCAGACCGAGCAAGCAGTTGTTGTACGAAACAGTAAACCCATGCGTGTTACAATCGACACCGCGATGTTCGCCGGCGGCTGTTTCTGGAGTATGGAACGACCCTTTCAGCATGTTCCCGGCGTAATTGGGACGACTGTTGGCTATGCGGGCGGAAATAAAGACAACCCAACATATGAGCAGGTCAATACAGGGAAGACAGGCCATGCTGAGACAGTTCAGGTCGAGTTCGATCGCTCGAGGGTGGGATACGAAAAGCTGCTCGACATCTACTGGCGCAACATCGATCCCGTTACGCGAGATCGTCAGTTCTGCGACGGTGGATCCGATTACCGTACAGTTGTGTTCACACGCAACGCTGAGCAAGGCTCAGCTGCCGCCAAATCCAAAGCGGCGCTCGAACAGTCACACCGCTTCAAGACAGCTATTGTCACGGAGATCGTGGCTGGCGCCCGTTTCTGGCGGGCGGAAGAGTATCATCAGCATTTCGCGGACAGAAATCCTGCGCGTTACGAAGCCTATCGCCGCGGATGCGGTCGCGATGCCAGGCTCCGCGAGCTGTGGGGCAGAGCCGCGGCACCATATGTCCCGACGTCATAGGCATTCCTTAGGTTGAATTACCGATCCCTATGATCCCTGTATGCACCAGTTGTCATGGTTTGGACGGACTGGTGGAATAGCAGGTGGTCAAGCTGAGCATTTCGTGAATAGTGGTTGACGAATGAAGCTGCCATCGGCGCAGAGTCACAGATGCAACGCCGCCAAAACGGTTACAGATCGTCAATAAAATGGCGAACTGATACACTAAACAATTGGCTCGGCAAATGCGTTGGTAATGATCAGTGAAGAGAGGTCAGCGCTACGCTGAACGCGGCTTTTCTCCCCGTGTGCGAATTGAGCCGTCAGGTGAAATCACACGCGAATCAGAATTACAACTTTCAGGAGATGTAAAATGCCAGCAACCTTTCGAATGCGACGCCTGATGATGCCTGCGATCCTCGCAGGAATACTTTTATCAGCACCGCGCTCCGGCGCCCAGAACATGGGAATGAAGATGGACAAGAAGATGAGCAGCATGACGATGGGACAGATGG
>JACDDZ010000349.1 GCA_013816695.1 Gemmatimonadaceae bacterium | reverse complement strand
AATGATGCGGTGCGTGATCGGTAGCGATGAGATCGATCGTGCCATCCTTCACGGCCACGCGCAGCGCCTCGACATCTTCCTGGGTGCGGAGCGGCGGATTCATCTTCGCGTTCGTGTTGTACGCGCCGACCGCGTCTTCAGTCAGCGACAGATGATGTGGACAGACTTCGGCGGTAACGGTGATGCCGCGGTCTTTCCCCCAACGAATCAGCTCGACTGAGCCCTTGGTGCTCATGTGCGCGAGGTGCACGCGACCGCCTGTTCGCCGCGCCAGCAGGATATCGCGAATGGCCATGATTTCTTCGGCTTCAGACGGGATGCCCTTGAGGCCAAGTTTTGCACTCAGAAGCCCCTCGTTCATCGCCCCACCGGCGGCGAGCGTCGGCTCCTCGCAGTGATCGATTACAGGAATGCCGAACGCGCGCGAATACTCAAGTGCCGTTCGCATCAGCTGCGCGCTCACAACCGGTTTTCCGTCGTCGCTCACGGCCACGGCACCGGCACCTACCATCTCACCGAATTCCGCGAGTGCTTTCCCCTGCTGACCCAGCGAAATTGCGCCGATCGGGAACACTCTCGCAGCGTTGACGCGCTGCGCCTGACGGATGATGAACCCGACGGCCGCCTGGTTGTCGGTGACAGGATCGGTGTTGGGCATGGCGCAGACTGCGGTGAATCCACCAGCGGCAGCAGCACGAGCTCCCGTTGCTATTGTCTCCACGTCCTCGCGGCCCGGCTCGCGCAAGTGACAGTGGACATCAATGAGACCGGGACTCACAATCATGTTCCTGCAGGCAACCACTTCGGCGCCATCGGGAGCCGCGATGTTTCCGCCAACTGACTCGATACGTCCGTCGACTATGAGGAGATCACCGACTTCATCGCGGCCTGATGAAGGATCCAGAAGTCTGCCGCCCACTAGAATAACTGGCTTCATTGAAGGTTCCCTTTCGCCGCTTCAGCGAGCTCGGGCTTCCCACCGGCGAGGAGGTAAAGGACCGCCATTCTCACAGCGACGCCGTTCGTAACCTGATTGAGGATGACACTGTGCGGCCCATCGGCCACATCGGAGTCGATCTCCACACCCCGATTCATCGGACCAGGATGCAGTATCAGGATGTCGCGCTTCGCACGATCGAGTCGCTCCCTCGTGATTCCAAAAACGCGATTGTATTCCCTGCTGCTGGGGATGTAGCCGGCCGTCATTCGCTCGAGCTGAAGCCGCAGTACGTTGAGCGCCTGCGCCCATTCGATTGCCGGTTCGATGCGGTCGAAAACACGCACGCCGAATTCCTCGATGCCATTTGGAAGCAGCGAGCGCGGGCCACACACAGCCACTTCTGCGCCCATCTTCTGCAACCCCCAGATATTTGAGCGCGCCACTCGCGAGTGAAGAACGTCGCCAACTATGCACACGCGCAGGCCTTCCAGCTTGCCGAAGTTATCGCGGAGCGTCAGCAGGTCGAGCAGCCCCTGTGTTGGATGCTCGTGCGTACCATCACCGGCGTTGATGACATTCGACTCGATGCGGTCGGCGAGAAATTGTGCCGCGCCCGATGCTCCATGCCTGATCACCACCATGTCGATGCGCATTGCCTCGAGATTCCGGGCGGTGTCTACCAGTGTCTCACCCTTGGAAACGCTCGAGCCGGAAGAGGACACATTTACAGTATCTGCCGACAGCCGCTTCTCGGCGAACTCGAACGAAATCCGGGTGCGAGTGGAGTTCTCGAAAAAAAGATTCACGATTGTGGAGCCGCGAAGCGCCGGAACTTTCTTGATCGTGCGTTCGCTGATTTCCTTGAACGGCTCGGCGGTGTCAAGAATCAAACGGATCTGGTCGCCGCTCAGCGGCTCGAGTCCGAGTAGATCCTTGCCGAGCGCCCCGGTCATTGGGAAGTAGGCTTCTGCACCAGGACCACTTCAGTTTTTCCGTCGAGTTCGTCCACAAGGACATCGACGCGCTCACCACTGCCAATCGTGATGGCCTTTCCAACTATGTCTGCATGAATTGGCAGCTCGCGCCCTCCCCGGTCGACAAGCACGGCGAGTCCGATGCGGGCCGGTCGCCCAAAGTCCGCGAGCTCGTCAAGTGCTGCGCGCACAGTACGGCCTGTGTACAGAACATCATCAACTATCACGACATTGCTGTCGTCGAGACTCCAGGGAAGCTCGGTCTTTCCTACAACCGGACGCGGGCCAATCGTCTGGAGATCATCGCGATACAGGGTGATGTCGAGCGAGCCCTGCGGGATGGTCACGCCTTCGGACTCCTGGAGAATGTCGGCCAGCATGCGGGCCAGCTGCACCCCGCGGCGCTGAATTCCAACCAGCACCAGCTTGTCGGTTCCCCCGTTCAATTCGACAATCTGGCCGGCCATTCGCTTGAG
>JACDDZ010000348.1 GCA_013816695.1 Gemmatimonadaceae bacterium | reverse complement strand
CAGGAAGCACCTGCTCCGGAGGCTGGGCATCGACCAGGTGACTGTCAGTACAAGCGGAAACTACATAGAGCCCTTGCTCAAGTTTTTCCGGTCGAGGGAAACGCAGGCGCGCAGGCGATGATCGGGAAATCTGTACCGGCGATTCTGAGTGTAATGCTCGGTGTGAGCGTATCCATTGCTCAGGGCCAGTCAGGAATGTCGGCACAGATGGGTGTAAAAATCACGCCCGACACTGTCACAATTGGCCAACCATTTCTGCTTGTTGTACGGGTCAGAGTGAAGCCCGGGTTTACCGCCGAGTTTCCGCAGATGCCGGACAGCAGCGGTGAAAAGCCGTCCACGATAGCACTGATTGGAGCGCCGCTGCTCGAGCGTCCGCCTACTGACTCGCTCGAGTTTCGCGCGACATACAAGCTGACCGCCTGGGACGTTGGTGCCCAGGCAATTCCCCTGACGGATGTTCACGTAGTGGGTCCGCAGGGAACGGGATTTCTTCCGCTCCGTGCCACAGTGTTTGTAAAGTCGGTTCTCCCGGCCGACACGACACTGCGCGTGCCCAAACCGCTCCGCGCCCGGTATCCGGTGCAAAAGACCAACTGGTGGCCGCTCATCATTTTGGCAATCGCGGCTGCGCTGGCCGAGCTTCTCTGGTGGATATACAAGCGGTGGCGCGCTCGCAGAGACGCACCGCGTGATCCTTACGACGTCGCACTCGACGAATTCAAGCGGGTAGAAGCGCTCGAGCTGCCGCAGAAGGGCGAGCCGGAAAGGCACGCCGTCCTCATGGCGGAAGCCATGCGCGTGTACCTCTCTGCGAAGGTGCCGGCTGCGGGCATTTCTGATACGCCGCGCCAGCTGGTCGATCATGTTACGGGCGCGGGCCTCGCCGACGAGCGCGTGCGTGGAATAATGGAAGAAACCGAGCTGCTCAAGTTTGCGCGCGCCCGGACGTCGAGCGATGCATCACTTCAGCTCGGACGGAACGCCCGCGCAATCGTCGAGCTCGTTGAGAAACAGCTGGAGCCCAAGCCCGACGACCAGGCAAAGGCAGCGTGACATTTCCCGGCGGTTTCGAGATAATCAATCCGGAAGCACTCCTGCTCCTGCTTGCGCTTCCTGCGTGGTGGACCTGGCGCCGTCGCCGCGCTCAGCATGCAATAGTTTTTTCGCGCGCGGGTGTACTCGCTGCGGGGCCGCGTGCGGGCAGGCTGGTTCCGACGCTGATTTTTGTGGCGCGCAATGTTGCGCTCGCAGCGGCGATTTTTGCATTGGCGCGGCCGCGCACGTCCGGCAAGGTCGAGACGATCACCACGCAGGGAATCAACATTATCATGGCGATCGACATTTCCAGCTCGATGCTCGCCCAGGATTTCCGCCCGCAGAATCGGATCGAGGTTGCCAAGGACCGCGTTAAGCAGTTTATCGCGGCGCGGAAATCGGATCGAATTGGCGTCGTTGCGTTTTCGGGAGAGGCCCTCACCCAGGTCCCGCTCACGACCGATTATCCAGTTGCGATTCAGGCAGTCAACAATCTCCAGGCCGGCCAGCTCGAAGACGGGACGGCAATTGGAACTGCGATCGCTACATCTGCCAACCGATTGCGCGATGCACCCGGTAAGTCGCGCGTCCTTATCCTGCTGACGGATGGCGTGAACAACCGCGGCACCATCGATCCGCTGACAGCGGCGCAGGCCGCCGCGGTGTACAGCATAAAGATCTACACTATCGGTGTCGGCACGGAGGGAATGGCGCCGGTTCCGGTCGGACGCGGGTTGTTTGGACTCAAGTTCGAGATGCAGCCGGTACAGCTGGATGAAGTGCTGCTCGATAAAGTCGCGCGCCTCACGGGGGGGCGTTACTTCCGCGCGCGCGACGCAGCAGCACTCACACGGATTTATGACCAGATCAATTCGCTGGAGCGTGTTCCGGTTCAATCCAGGACCTACGTGAGAAATGTCGAGCAATACCGCTGGCCGCTCGCTCTCGCAATTCTCGCTCTGCTCCTTGAGCTTGGACTCGTGGCCTGGAAGGCACCAATCCCATGATGAATCTTCGTTTCGTGGATTGGCCATTGGCACTGGCTCTCGTGGTGATGCTTCCGCTCATCGTGACTGTACTGATTGTGCGCGGCCGCCGCCGGCGCACCGCGCGCCTGAGCAAGCTCGGCACGTCGGACATGATCGCACGCCTGGCACCCAATGTCATCCGCAACTCGAGATGGCAGATTGTGCGCGCCATCGTTTATTCCGCACTGTTTGGATTTGCCTTCGCCGGTCCGCGCTGGGGGATCACTCGCAACGCCGTGGCCCAAAAGGGCGTAGACATAGTGCTCGCACTGGACGCTTCGCAATCGATGCTCGCGACGGACGAACGCCCGAGCAGACTGGCAGC
>JACDDZ010000041.1 GCA_013816695.1 Gemmatimonadaceae bacterium | reverse complement strand
GTTTCGGCGGCCACATCAACGAACAACCTGTCGCGTGGCTGGCGGAACACATCCTTCCAGTCATAGCCCGCCTGCCAAAGCTTGGAGTACTGAACGGCCATGGCGACAGTCCACCAGATGGTCGCGAAGAAAAATCCGTTGTTCCCAAAAATTCCGGCGGGGATCAGCACTGCGTTCACTGCGATATATGGCGCAAGGCGCTTTCTGAATTTCAGGACTTCGGGCGCATTCCATCGCGCGTAGTCGTCGTTCGTTGGAGCTGCTGCGCGTGAGCCCGAGGAATACCGTGTCGCCATCTGCCCCATCGGAGCCTGCATAGCCTGATTGGTGCGAAGGGATGGCATTCCGCCCATGTAGCTGCTGCTGGATCCCATCGAGCTGTTTCTGCGCGGAGGCGGCGGTGCCGGCTGCGCGCGCGTGATGAGAGTCGGAATGTCCCCGGTCGACAGCGCGGTGCCAAGAGAATTTGCGTCGGGGAAGCGATCCTGTGGATTCTTTTCCAGGCACATCATTACTGCCCGCGAAAGGTCCAGAGGAATGCCGGCCGTGCGCTCGTTCACTGGAACCGGGGTTTCCGAAAGATGCTTGACGAGCATCATAGGAGTGTTCGGCGCATCGAACGGGAGCTCGCCGCACAGCATTTGATAGCCGACAACGCCGAGCGAGTACAAATCACTCCGGCCATCAATCTGGGAATCTCCCGCCGACTGCTCGGGCGACATAAATGCCGGAGTGCCAATCGCCATGCCCGTCGCCGTCAGTCGCGAATCGCTCGAATCGGTCAGGGCGCGTGCGATACCGAAATCCGTAACCATTGCCCGGCCACTATCGGCATCGATCAGGATGTTATCCGGCTTGATGTCGCGGTGAATCACGTTGCGATGATGTGCGTACTGGAGCGCGTCGGATACTTCGCGAAGAATTCGGCGAACGTCGTCCGGGTCCATCGCACCGCGGTCCGTGATGACCTTGCCGAGATTGTCGCCCGAGATAAAGGCCATCACGAAGTAGACGAGATTGTCCTTTTCTTCGACCGTGTAGATCGGGACAATATTCGGATGACTCAGCTGGGCTGCAGTTTCAGCCTCGCGCAAAAATCGCTGCCGGATATCGCTTCTGTATCCCAGCTCCGGGGGCAGGACCTTCACGGCGACCGACCGCTTGAGGCGGCGGTCGCGCGCACAATAGACCACACCCATACCCCCGCGACCGATCTCGCTCTCTAGCTCATAGTTTGCAGAGAGAACAGATGATACGTGGGCTTTGAGTTCGTCTTCAGGTCCTATTGGCATAGCTCCGTGTCAACCAGGCAGCAATGAAATTGCTATTCATGCCCTGGTGGCGTAAATCAGCAAGACTGAAATATGCAATCTGATGGGTCAGGTGGGAGCGGAGACAGATGTGTCTCCTGGTCTCTCCCAAAGTATAGCGTTACGAATACGACGCTAGCCTTTGATTTCGTAATGCTAACTATCCTATCGATACCGTAATGGCACAAAGACAGACAATGCCCGTTCTTCCCCTGCGTGGAACGGTGATTTTCCCGGGACTTACCATGCCCATTGCGGCCGGTCGTCCGGGAACCCTTCGCGCGATCGAGGCCGCCCTCAAGAACGACCGGCTCATCTTTGCAGTCGCACAAAGGGATAATACGGAGGAACCGAACCCCGAGATTCTTTATTCAATGGGAGTCATCGCCAGGATCGGACAAATTCAGCGCGGTCTAGGCGGAGTTCAGCTCCTCCTTCAGGGTGAGCAGCGCGCGACTTCGCTGCAGTACTCGACCAACGAGGGCTACCTGAGCGCGGTCGTTGTTCCTGCAGAGGAGATGGTTCCGCTCGATCTCGAGGACCCGGCTTTTACCGCACTTCAGAAGGAAACCCGGGAGCGCGCCGCCGAGCTTGGCGAGCGCCGGGGACTTCCTGAAGAAGTGGTTCACCAGGTGCTGGATTCCGTCACGGAGCCGGGAAAGTTTGCCGACCTCGTGGCAGGATATATCGACCTTCCCGTTCCTGAGAAGCAGGGACTTCTCGAGACGTTGAGCGTAGAGGACCGTTTGCGCCGCGTGCTTGTTCAGGTGCAGAGGCAAGTCGGACTTTTGGAAGCGCAGGAAGACATCAAGTCGCAGGTTCAGGAAGAGTTGGGCGAACGCCAGCGCGAGATGTACCTGCGCGAACAGCTGAAGGCGATTCAAAAGGAGCTGGGCGACGATGACCAGTCCAAGGAGATCACCGAGCTCCGCGAAAAACTCGAGAAGCTCGTCCTGCCAAAGGATGCACGCGCCGAGGTCGAGCGCGAGCTTGGCCGGCTGGAGCGCGCAGGTCGCGAGTCGATGGAAGCACAGGTCATTCGTACTTATCTGGAATGGATGGCCGAGCTCCCGTGGAGTGACAGGTCGGACGATCAGCTCGAGCTGAATAACGCTGCAACAGTTCTGGAAGAGGATCACTACGGCCTCAAAGACGTCAAAGATCGCGTGCTCGAGTTTCTCGCTGTCCGACAGTTGCGCGCAAAACAGCTGGCAGAGGAAGTCGAGACCACGGGCGAGGTTCCGATTGCGAAGCTGAAGGCTGACAAGGATGAAGCGACTCCCTCGCTTAAAGAGAGCGACGACGAGGACAGGCAGATAACCGATTCGTCCGAAGCGAAATCGCGCGCCATGGCGCGTGGGCCGATTCTTCTCTTTGTCGGGCCGCCGGGCGTTGGAAAAACATCAATCGCAAAATCGATCGCTCGCTCGCTCGGAAGAGAGTATGTGCGCGTCGCGCTCGGTGGAGCCCGGGATGAAGCCGATATTCGGGGACATCGCCGCACATATGTAGGTGCGATGCCTGGCCGGATTATTCAGGGAATGAAGCAGGCTGGAAAGAAGAATCCCGTGTTTCTACTCGACGAAGTGGACAAGCTCGGGCAGTCGTTTCAGGGAGATCCGGCGAGCGCGCTTCTCGAAGTTCTGGATCCTGCGCAGAATGACACCTTCACCGATCACTATCTCGGCGTTCCGTTCGATTTGAGTGAAGTGCTGTTTATTGCCACTGCGAACTTCATTCAGAACATCCCGGGACCGTTGCTCGACCGAATGGAGGTCGTGGATTTCGCCGGTTACACCGAGCGCGAGAAGGCAGAGATAGCGAAGAAGTACCTGCTTCCGCGTCAGCTGGAGGACTCCGGATTGTCCGACAAAAAGATCGAGTTCACCGACGAAGCGATCATGGCCGTTGTATCGAGCTACACGCGCGAGAGTGGCGTGCGTCAACTGGAGCGACAGATCGGCGCAGTCGCGCGAAAGCTTGCGCGCAAGATCGCGTCGAGCGAGGAAATCGATCATGTCGTCACGCCGGAAATGGTGCGAGAGCTACTGGGGAGGCCGAAGGTTCACCCCGAACATATCAATGAACAGAACGAAGTCGGAATTGCGACCGGCATGTACTACACGCCGATGGGTGGCGACATCATGTTCGTCGAGGCGTCAATTCGCAGATACTATGGGAATCGCACGTCTGACAACGAGCAATCCGGGCCCGGCGGAGCGGTTTCGTTGATCCTCACGGGGCAGCTCGGGGACGTGATGAAGGAGTCGGCACGTGCAGCATTTACTTATGCAACGAACAATGCCAGCAGCCTGGGAATTCCGCGGGATCGTCTGGGGGCAATTGAAGCTCACATCCACGTTCCCGCTGGCGCGATTCCGAAAGATGGCCCGAGCGCGGGTCTCGCCATCGCGACGGCACTCGTTTCCGAGATGTCGGACCGTGCAGTACGGCGAGATGTTGCCATGACAGGCGAAATCACTCTGCGCGGGCGCGCACTTCCTATCGGCGGATTGAAGGAGAAGGTCCTTGGTGCACATCGCGCCGGGATTACAACCATCATTATTCCGAAGGCGAATGAAGCTGACATCGATGACGTTCCGGAAGAAGTGAGAAAGGTCCTGACTTTCCATCCTGTGGAAACGTTGAACCAGGTCCTGGAAATCGCGCTGGTTCCCAAGGAAGAAGCGGAGCCGGAAGCACGCCAGCCGCTGGAGATTGCGGGAGCAGCGTAGGCAGTGAAGGATTTGCTGGACGCGCACTGCATGGAGCTGGCGAGCTGTCGCCGATGCGAGTTATCGGCCGGAATCCGCCCGATTTACTCCAGCGCCCGGGAGCCGAAAGTGATGCTTGTTGGGCAGGCTCCTGGAAAAGTCGAGGCTGAAGGGGGAAAGCCTTTCGCCGGTCGGGCGGGCAAGACTTTATTTCGCTGGCTCGAGAGCGCGGGAATCAATGAATTGTCGGCGCGTGAAAATATTTACATAGCTGCAGTGACACGTTGCTATCCCGGACCACATCCAGGTGGTCGCGGTGATCGTGTGCCAAACCGGAGTGAACAGGAGCAGTGCGGCGACTGGCTGCAGCGTGAACTGGAAATCATCAAGCCGAAGCTTCTGATTCCGGTCGGGCGCCTCGCAATCGAACAATTTCTCCCGCCACTTCCCCTCGACAAGCTGATTGGCCATTCCCACACGGTCAGACACGCCGGTGGAAAGTCGTTTGTGATTCCGCTGCCGCATCCTTCCGGCGCCAGCAGCTGGGTGCATAAGCACGGAAACATGCTGCTGGTTGAGCGAGCCCTTCATCTCATTCAGCAACAGTGGGAAGCACTTCGTTTGAACTCGCCACGAAAATCGTCAGCGGCGTAGGGCAGCAGGCGGACCCGGTCTTGAGCGCCAAGGGTTTTCCTTTGCCAAGCTCATCAATAGTTGTACTATTTTGGCGCACTTCCTCTAATAGGAGATAAGAGTGGCCATAAACACCGGAAAAGTCGCAATCGCGGGTATCGGCGCGGGCGTTGTGCTCGCACTGATCGACTGGGTTGTTATGAAGTTCATAACCGGTCCCATAATGACAGCAGACATGAACAACTTCAAAGTGGGCGCTGGCGACGCAATGAATGCCCCGGGCGCCTGGATGGGCATGGTCTTCATGGACGTCCTGATGGGAATCCTGATTGTATGGCTGTACGCTGCCATTCGACCGCGCTTTGGCCCGGGGATGAAGACGGCCGTGTCTGCTGCATTGTTCATGTGGATCGTCGGCTCCTTCTTCACTTCGACGTTTGGCTTCATGGGAATGATGACCTGGAACCATTGGTTCATCCAGGCGGTCATCTGGCTTGTCACCCTCATCATCGTCGCCAGCGTTGGTGGCCGGCTCTATAGCGAAGACGGCGCCACAGCCTAGGCACGGACGTTTTGGAGCAACTCCCGGCCGAAAAGCCGGGAGTTTTTCTTTATACTTACATCATGACCTTTCGAGTCTGCCGGAGATCCTGCTACCAGTGAGTAATGAAACCGTATATGCCGGATCGCCAGTGGCGACTGCCAAAGCCGCAATCATCATGATTCACGGGCGCAATGCAGCACCAGCGAATATCCTGGATTTGCTCCCGGTTCTCGGTCGGCCCGATTTCGCCGCCGTTGCTCCCGCAGCGGAAGGAGGGGCATGGTACCCGCAGAGCTTCATGGCGGACCGCGTCAGGAACGAACCAGGCATAAGCAAGGGACTGGCGATCATAGGCTCGCTCATGGACGCGCTTCAAGCACGGGGATTCCCTTCGCACAAGATCATGCTCCTAGGCTTTTCCCAGGGCGCATGTCTCACAGCCGAATTCGCGCTGAGAAACCCAAAACGCTATGGCGGGGTGATGGTTTTGAGCGGTGGAGTCATCGGACCGCCGGCTACAAACTGGGACGATGTTTCCGGATCACTTGCGGGCACGCCGGTGTTTTTAGGTTGCAGCGACGTTGACTCACATATACCGGCCGAGCGGGTTCTCGAGACCGACGACTTGTTCAACAAGCTTGGTGCACGCGTAATCCGAAAGCTGTATCCCGGAATGGGGCATCTCGTCAACAAAGACGAGATTGAAAATGTTCAACGCGTGATGGACGAGGTTCTCGCCGCATGAGCAACCAACCTGCGGTTATCTATTTTGCCGGTTCAATTAGTGGCGGTCGCGGTGATCGCGTACTCTATGGCGAGATTATCGGGATGCTTCAATCGTATGGCCGCGTGTTGACGGAGCACATTGCTGACGAGTCGCTCACAGACCAGGGCGAGGGCCTGGACGACAGGGACATTCATGATCGTGACGTCGAATGGCTGAGGGCCGCGACCTGCATTGTGGCTGAAGTGACGACACCCAGTCTCGGCGTTGGCTATGAGATTGGGAGGGCCGTGGAGTGGAGGGTTCCGGTACTGTGTCTTTTTCGCAGCGCTGCAGGAAGAAGGTTGTCGGCAATGATTGCCGGGTCTCCCGGAGTTCAGATACAGGAATACAGGGACACGAAAGATCTGCCGCGCATTCTGGACAACTTCTTTTTAGCTTAGCCACATCAAAGCCCGCCGACTTCTCCTCGCGCTGATAGTTCTTGGATTCGCATGGCTCGCTGCCAGGGCGGTAGACTGGCGCGCTGTGTGGAATTCAGTTTCGCACGCGTCAATCCCGATGCTCGTTCTGGTTGCTGCTGCCACGCTTTTTTCAACTGTCATGAAAGGCGCTCGGTGGTGGATTTTTCTGCGCCGGTCAACAACGCTCCGGCTGGGTCAGGTGATTCGCTTCACCTTCGCCGGGCTTGGCCTGAACGCCGTTTTGCTTGCGAATGCTGGTGAAGTTGTACGCGTTGGACTCGCCGCGCGTGCGGCCAATGCGCGTCTTGCGACCGTGCTTGGGTCGCTTGCATCCGACAAGGTTGTCGAGATTCTTGCGTTCTTTGCGATGGCTGTAGTGGCGGTGCTCATTCAGCCTACGGACCTTTTTCCCGCATCGAAGGTGGTTGTGCCCGCGCTGGTCGCCTTCGGATTCTTCGTCGCATTCGTGGCGTACCGTGGAAAACATCCCGAAGCAATACTGGAGCCTGTTGTCACCGCAGGCTGGCGGGGATATGTGCACAAGGGGAAGTCATTTCTTATCAGGTTCGCAGCGGAGGCGCGTGCAAGGCTGCGAGGGATGGACGCAGTGAAGGCGTTCGGGATATCCCTCGTATACTGGCCCACCCAGATAATCGCGTTTGCTGCCGGCGCCGAGGCTGTTGGATTGCACATACCGGTTGTCGCGACGGTTGCAGCTGTGGTGGCGGTAAATCTTGCGGGATTCATTCGTGCGACACCGGGGAATGTCGGCGTTTTCCAGATCTTTTACGCCCTCGCGGTTACCCGTTTCGGATTCCCGCAGGAGAAGGCAGTCGCTGCGGCGGTGCTTATTCAGTCAATACAGCTTGTCACCGTTGTGGTCTCGGGAGTCATTGCCGCGCCGTCGGCTTTTACATCTGCGAATCTGTTTGGCGGGGCTCCGGCGGCCGATGATGGCGACGACGAGCCAGTTCAAGCCCGATAAATAAGTCCGCGGCCAGTTGCCCTGCACTTTTAGGAGGGGCAACTTTCAGTTGTGCACCAGTCAGTGAATCTCGCCATTGTCCAGTTCAAGCCGCGTAAGGGTGAATACGCGGCCAACCTCGCGCATCTTGGTGACATATTCGCGCAGCTCGATGCCCTGGACCCACGACCCGAAGTTGCCGTCCTTCCGGAAACCGCACTTACTGCCTACTTCCTCGAAGGAGGCGTGCGCGAAGCGGCAATGACAGCAGGTTCGCTCGCAAGCGACCTTCAGGCAGCATACACGGAGCGAGTAACGAGCGGACACTTACTCGATGTAAGTGTTGGCTTCTATGAAGTCTGGAACAACACGTTCTACAATAGCGCGCTCTACGTCACGCTCGGCGGTGAAGAACCGATTGTGCGTCACGTTCACCGCAAAGTTTTTCTGCCGACGTATGGCTTGTTTGATGAGGAACGATTTGTAGATCGCGGGTTCAACATCCGCGCATTCGACACAAGCTGGGGTCGCGCTGCAATTCTTGTATGCGAGGATGCATGGCACAGCCTTTCGGGAACGCTTGCCGCCCTGGATGGAGCGCAGCTGATCATCATTCCTTCTGCTTCTCCCGGCAGGGGGGTGTGGACCCGAGACGATGGACTTCCAGGGCCAGCAAGCCTGGAACGTTGGGAGCGGCTGGCGCGCGACATCGCAAGCGAGCACGGCGTATTTGTGGCGCTGATACACCTTGTCGGCAATGAGGGCGGGAAAGTTTTCACCGGCGGCTCGGTTGTCGCCGGGCCAAAGGGTGACATAAAGGTTCGCGCTCCCCTCTGGGACGAGGCGATTGTCAACATCTCGCTGAGTGAGTCCGAGCTGACGCGAGCTCGAGCCGACATGCCGCTGCTCACGGACCTTCAGACAATGCTGCCCCACCTTGTTGGTGCTCTTGATGTATCCAGGCCGCAGTCTGTCACGCCAGTCGAGTACGACCCGGCGGTTCCATCGAGCAAGGCTCGGACAAAAACGAAACCAGCGAAGAAGCATGCGAGAGCGTCCGACCGTGATTCCACGGGGGATGTTCAGGTGATTGTGGCTCCGCCGTCACTGACGAGTCCACCGCCGCTGGAGATTGACTGTGCAATGACGACTGAATGGCTCGTGTCGTTTTTGAGGCAGGAGTTTGAACGCCGCGGTTTTACGAAGGCCGTGCTCGGACTTTCGGGCGGTGTGGATTCCGCAGTTGTAGCGAGCCTCGCTGCGCGTGCACTCGGGCCGAAAAATGTCATTGCTGTGCGTTTGCCGTACAAGACCTCGAGCGCCCAGTCTCTCGAACATGCGCAAACGCTCTTCGATTCACTGAGCCTCGAATCCAGGACATTGGATATCAGCGCAGCGGTTGACGGATATCTGGAGAACGAGCCCGACGCGGATAGCCAGCGGAAGGGAAATGTGATGGCGCGCGTCCGCATGATCGCGCTCTTCGACCTGTCGGCACGATATCACGCGCTTCCACTGGGGACAGGCAACAAAAGTGAGCGCCTCCTCGGTTATTTCACCTGGCACGCCGACGATTCGCCACCGATCAATCCGATTGGTGACTTGTACAAGACGCAGGTGTGGAAGCTTGCCCGCTACCTTGGGGTGCCCGCAGAAATCGTGGACAAGCCTGCGTCGGCAGACCTGATTCAGGGGCAGACGGATGAAGGGGATTTTGGAATCAGCTACAAAAAAGCCGACCAGATTCTGCACTGGCTGCTCAGTGGATTCAAGGCGTCGGAGATCCAGGGATTCTCAGACGCCGAGATCGATATCGTTCGGAAGCGTCTGGATGGAACGCACTGGAAGCGAAAGCTTCCGGCAGTCGCGATGGTCAGCCACAGCGCCATCGGCGACTCCTACCTCCGGCCGGTAGACTACTAGCGCTTCGAGTGGCTATTTTTCGAAGTGAAGTCACCCCGTCGACAGCTATGGCTACCAAAACCCGCCCGGAACGAAAAAATTTGAGTGGTCCGGCGGCAGGCCTTTCGAGCGAACAGCTCGTTGCCGCCTACCGCAACATGCTCATGTCGCGGAAGCTGGATGACAAGGAAGTTCAGCTCAAGCGCCAAAACAAGATTTTCTTCCAGATTTCAGGGGCCGGCCACGAAGCCATCCTGACTGCGGCGGGAATGGTTTTCCGTACCTCGTACGACTGGTTTTACACGTACTACCGTGATCGCGCTCTTTGTCTTCAGCTCGGAGTCACGCCAGCCGAAATGTTATACGAGGCAGTTGGCGCGGCCATCGATCCAGCGTCCGGTGGGCGCCAGATGCCCAGCCACTGGGGGCACAAGGATTACAACATTGTTTCGTCTTCATCTCCCACGGGCACGCAGTTCCTTCAGAGCGTCGGCGCCGCTGAAGCTTCCCTTCGCGCGAAGCTGACTGGAATTACGGAAGGTTTTCACGGAGATGAAGTCGTTTTCGTTTCGACTGGTGACGGCACAACGAGTGAGGGCGAGTTCTGGGAATCGCTGAACACAGCATCCAACCTCAAGCTTCCCGTAGTGTACCTCGTTGAGGACAACGGCTACGCGATCTCGGTTCCCGTCGAAGTGAACACAACGGGCGGAAGCATCTCCAGGCTTGTGCGCAGCTTTCCCAACTTCATGATCGAGGAAGTTGACGGCTGTGATTTCATCCAGAGCTATGATGTAATGACCCGCGCTGTCGAATATGCGCGCCAGCGGAAGGGTCCGGTGCTCATTCACGCAAAGGTGATCCGCCCCTACTCGCATTCGTTGTCAGATGACGAGACGATGTATCGTCCCGCCGAGGAACGTGAGGCTGACGCACTGCGTGACCCGGTCACTCAATTTCCGAAGTGGCTAATCTCCGAGGGCCACACAACGGAAGCAGAGCTGCAAAAAATCCAGGAAGAGGTGGACGCTGTAGTTCTTGCTGCCACTGACGATGCGCTCGCGCAACCGCAGCCGACTGCGGACACTGTGCACTACGCCGTGTATTCGCCCGATGTCGATCCCACCGGTGAGCAGTTCGACACTGAAGATGATCCGCAGTTCACGGGCGACCCGACGACGATGGTGGATCTCCTGAACGCGTGCATGAAGGACGAGATGCGGCGCGACAACAAGATCCTTGTTTTCGGACAGGACGTCGCAGACGTATCCCGCGAGCAGCTCCTCGGCAAGGTCAAGGGAAAGGGCGGCGTCTTCAAGGTTACGTGGGGACTCCAGAAGGAATTTGGGGGCGCGCGAGTCTATAACTCGCCGCTCGCAGAAGCGAACATCATTGGCCGGGCGATTGGGCTGGCTACTCGCGGATTCAAGCCGGTCGTCGAAATTCAATTCTTCGATTACATCTGGACCGCGTACATGCAGCTCCGCGACGAACTCGCGACTATGCGCTGGAGATCAAACAACACGTTCGCCTCGCCGCTTGTTGTACGCGTTACCTACGGTGGATATATCCGCGGCGCGATCTACCATTCGCAAACGG
>JACDDZ010000347.1 GCA_013816695.1 Gemmatimonadaceae bacterium | reverse complement strand
AGCTCGGCTACGGTGGCGACGATGTCCCGGGTATCCAGATCTTTTCAGTTGGGCGGCAGCCCGCATACCAGAATTCCGCATTCAATGAGCGGTTGGCCCCGAAGAGCGTCAGCGGAAATGTGAAATATGAAAGACAACATCATTTGGCAGGTGGAGAGAATCGCATTCTTGTGGGTGGAGAGCTGACCCGCGGTTCATGGACGAACGAGAAGACAAGAAATGGCGGCCTCACCTGGCGTCCCTACCTGAATCCAACGACCGGCGCGTTCGATCCCGGCAATGCGAAAAGCTGGGTTGAAGTGGCGAGCGACTGGGGCGGAGACGTTCACTTGAACTCGCGGATCCAGGAAGGCTCGGTTTTCGCGCAGAGTTATTACAGCCCGCTGCCCACGCTGACTTTCTCTCCCGGCGTGCGCCTGGGCAAGTGGTCGGGATGGCTTACACCGGTTAGCGGCGCGACTGGAGAGTTCCTGGCGGCCAGCGCGAGCGCGATCGATCCCCGGTTTGGGATTGTGTGGGATGTGTCCGGACGAAACACTTTCGTGCTCAAGACGCATTGGGGCCGGTACCACCAGGGCATGAACAGCCTCTTCTTCGATCGGGCAGAGGGCGGCGATGTGTATAGCAACGAGCGTTTCTATTTCATCGGTCCGGACCTTACGAGTCCGACGCAGACTTTTACGCCCGCCCAGCGGGATGCGATGCTGGACACGACCAACAAATCGTTCTCGCCGCGCTTTGCACAGTCAATTCTCAACGAGGCAGGACGCGTTGAGAACTACAGGCAGCCGTATGTCAACCAGTGGATCGTGGGACTGGAGAAGAGCTTCGGGACGGAATGGAAAGCTGAACTTTCATACACGAACCGGGCGAACCACGATATCGTCGGGCTGGTCGACAGGAATCTCGAGGCCAACTATTCGAAACTGACGAACGTGGCGGTGAGGAACCGCATTGGCGGCGGGTCAATCTACGACCACACCGGAGCGGAACTTGTTATTCCGGTTGTCTGGGTCTCCAACGCAGATCTCATCAAGGTAATGAAGCAAAGGAGCCAGTCACTGGTGCGCGAACCGCCGGTGCCGGGTTTCACATACGCGGGTGTCGCCAAGCTCACATACAATCCGGACATCGTACTGACGACTGTGGAAAATGCGCGGAGGAAGTTCGACCAGATGTCGGTGTCACTTCGCACGGCAAAGACGAACTGGGACGGGATGCTCTCATTGACGGGAACACGCCTGAAGGGAAATCTCCCAGGCCTTACGGCATTCGGTACAACTGGAACCAGCTTCAGCGCCGGTTCTGCAGTACGCCCGAACGAGGGTACCAACTCCGAAGGCTGGCTCCCCAACATAAATGCCATCGAGGGCAAGCTCTGGCTGAGTGGAAAGCTCACGAAGGATTTCCGCGCCGGGGCTTATGCCACAATGGCTCTCGGGGAATACTTTGCGCCAATGTTCCAGATCAATCCGCGCTTCCGTTTCCGCGCGTCGGATCTCTCACTTCTCGAGGATGAGCTTTTCGATGGCGTTCGCGGGCAGACGATACTCCTCGAGGAGCGCGGCACCAGAAAATACCCACCCCGCGTAAACCTCGATTTGCGAGTTGAGCAGGCGTTGTCCACGAAGTTTGGCGAGTGGTCAGTCAGTGCGGACTTGTTCAATGCGCTCGGATCGAATTCCATCACACAGCGGAACACCACAGTTAACGATGGAATTACGCAGGACCCCACTTCCCTTTTCGGTGCGCCAAGACTGAGAGTGCCGCCACGTGCGGTACAGATTGGCGCGGCACTGGAGTTCTAGGATGATAAACAAGGACCAGCTATGCGCCGCCATGACAAAGGAGTGCGAGATCGCGCTCCACATTTTTGAAAAGTTGCCGGCGGATTCGTACGAGTACAGGCCGACGGGCAACCAGCGCAATACGACCGAGCTGCTGCGCTATTTGTCCGTATGCGGTATTGGCGGAATTCGCTGGATGGACGCCGGTGATTACAAGATTTTCATGACAATGCTGGACGCGACGAGGCACATGAAGCCTGAGGATTTCCCGCGTGAGATGCAGAAGCAGAAGTCGGAAATCGAGAAGTATTTCGCTGAGGTTAGTGAGGAGAAGCTTGCCACCCAGCAGGCAGGAGTGCCGGGCGGAGGAACCGTTCCACTCGAGGTGGCGCTGATGAACGGTCCGCTCAAGTGGCTTACCGGCTACAAGCTCCAGCTTTTTGCGCACGCGAAGTCGGCCGGCAACGAATCGATCGGGACGGCGAACGCGTGGGCGGGAATCGACAGGCCTTCGCCGAAAAAGGCGTAATCGGCGATTCGACCTTACATTGGTGTGCGCCCAACAAAGGCGCGAAACCTCAGCCCCACCACAATTGGCGCACACTGATGCAGTCGTAGTTCTTACAACGCTCGCAACCA
>JACDDZ010000040.1 GCA_013816695.1 Gemmatimonadaceae bacterium | reverse complement strand
TGACGCTTCCGCGTCCGGCCGTGATCCGTCTTACGCGCTTCATCCACGTGCCCCGCCGGTTCCGTCGGCAGGTTACAAATACTTTCCTGTTTGCGCGCGACAGGTACCGCTGCCAGTATTGCAACCGTGCCCAGATCGAGCTCAAGCCACGTGAATCGCTTACCCGCGACCACCTCATTCCGCTCTCACGCGGTGGCAGCAACGACTGGACTAACGTCGTTACCGCGTGCAGCCCGTGTAACACGCGCAAGGCGAATCGCCTGCCAAGCGAGATCGGAATGCACCCGCTCCACGCGCCGATAGAACCGCATTTCGTGCACCTCAGCTGGGCGGTGCGTCGTCTCACTCCCGCGCAGTCGCATTACATCAAGCTCTTTTACGGAGATGAGACTTTACATCATCTGGAGGAGCTCGATCATCGTTCGCCCATTCAGATCGCTTTGACCTGATCGTCCTCACGGGATTCGACGGCCGACACAGAGGAGACAGAGGACACAGAGGTTTTTTGGGTGAGCTACAACGACATTGATCTGTCGTAGTAGCCCCTAATTTGTGGCTCCTCTGTGAATACCCCTGTGTCCTTTGTGTCCTTTGTGTCCTTTGTGTCCTTTGTGTCCTTTGTGTCCTTTGTGTCCTTTGTGTCCTTTGTGTCCTCTGTGGCGGCAGTCGAGCCCGGGAAAAGTCTTATGTCATCTACGGCTGCGTGAACTTCCCAGACCTGGCCTCGTATCTTCGTTTATCCCCACCCATCAGACGAACAAAAAGAGTTCCAAGTCCCCGCGACACTGCGGTTCCCGGATTTTTGTCCCCACGTATCGCTGGTTTCAGCTCCCCGCGCAGCCAGCGTTCCACTTCGTCGAGATCAGTGAGCGAAAGGCTCTCAACTTCGAGCACGATCGAGTAGTAGCTCCGCTGCCCACGTTTCGGCGGTGGCATCAGTGTGATGAAAGGACCTTCAGCCGCCAGCACAGCTGAACTGAAGTCCGGATAGTCGCCAAGGCGCGTGACCTTCTCGCCAATCACGCGATACACCTGGAAGTTCTTCACAAGCGGGTCGAACCGAACTACGACATCCCACTCGACGGTTCGTTTCAGGTCGTCGAAAATTCGTCCAACGCTCCACTGTTCCATCTTGTAGTGCATGCGCGCTGGAAAGCCATTGGACACAAGACTGCGAATTTGACCGGAAGAAAGAACTCCGGTGGACGAAACCAGGGGCGATCGCGGGCCGCCCGCTTCATGCCCATCCTGCGACGATTCAACGCGTGGCACTGTGATCCGGACCGACGGCCCGTCCTGCGCAATCCCCGGCGCTGCAACGATCAATAGTGCGGCGAGAGCAGCTTTGAGCACCTGCTAGAATCTCCGGCGGATGCGGAGGAAAACGTTCGCTGGTTCTTTCGTAACCGAGACCGCTTTCGCGACATATAACGCTGCCGCGCCTACGTCGAAACCGATGCCGATATCTGTCATGAATGTCGACAGGCTTGGAATTGATGCCGAGGGATATTGAACGTTTCCCGAGCGTGGTCCCACGAGCCAGCCGCGTCCGGCATCGGCGAAGACAATGACGGTAGGCCGAAGCACAAGCCTGCCGCGGTACCGTCCAAAATTGATTGGCTCGAGAGCGCGTTCACCAAGACGTGTCCGATACTCAATCTGTATAAGTGCGACCCGTTCACACTGCGCTGGATTACCCGGCAGCACGGGAAACTGGCCGCACTGTGCCTTGTCGTCTCCAGCAAGTCGCCGCCGGAAGTCGAATCCCGGAATCGTTCCAACCCCGCCAACAGATAGCCGGCGCTGAAGCGGAAGTTCGTCGCCGTGCAGCCAGCCACCGAACACAAGGCGCATGTTGACCTGATCGCTTGGCGAAATCCGGTTGTAGCGGCGAACATCCACGAAAACACGGCCGTATTGAACATTGTTTGAAAAAGTCGACCGTACACCGCTCGAAGTCGGCCCGAAGCTGGCAAAGGTTGCACGCGCGTTTTCATACTCGGCATTTACCAGCCAGCCATAAAGCGGGGAGGATGCATCGTTTCGCGTATCGACCATCGCAGTCAATAGTCCCATGTGTACCCGGCCGTCATCAACCTGCGGGTTTTCGCGCCACGGTTCGCCGTTCCTGAGGATTGTGAACACGTCACGAACTTTACGCGACGCCCACCGTTCGTCCCGCAGCTCTACCTGCACGCTCGAACGCGCGCCGAGACCGAGCGAACCTGCTATCGACGCACCATGTCTGCCGTAGTGATCGTTGTAATCGCGGTGGAGGAAAAAGGCTGCAAGCCCGGCTTCTGGTTCTCCCATTTGCCATGACTGGGTCCCATCGACGAAGTCGTAGCTCTGCAAATCGAATCCGAGTTTTCGCTCACGCCCGAACCGGAAGCCAGCTGACGCTGCGTGGCCAATGTTTTCGCTGTCCCATCGAAAATTGTTGGAGCTGCGAAGTATGCCCATCGCTGCCACACGTGTGGTCACGCTCTCGCCGCTGTCCCTGTAGATGGGGCCAAACAGAACGGGCATTCCGGTAACACGGTTGTATCGCTTTCCGGAAGTGATTCTCAGCCCTGTCCGGTCGCTGGATCCACTCCACAGAGATCGGATGCTGATTCCGCTATCTGCAACCGCAGTGTCGGGAGACTGGGCGCCGAGCTCCGAGGCGGACGCGCAGCAGGCAGTCACAGCTGCAAGAAACCTTGTTGCACTCTTCATGACTTCACCGGTTGGCCAGCAATTCCAAGACGCTTCATCCGTCGATAAAGATTCCCGCGGTCTGTTTCCAGCATTCTTGCTGCGTCGGAGACGTTGCCCCTGGCAGTATTGAGCGCACGCATTATCAACCGACGCTCAACACCGTCAAGCGTTTCATTGAGCGGTTGAATGCCACCATCACCCGGTGGCGAGTCCAGATCGACCGAGGACGCCTCTCCACCGAAGAGAATTTCGCGGACCGTGTGCGCTGTGACGGGCGCGCGTGAATGGAGTATCGCAACTCTTTCCACAATGTTTGCGAGCTCTCGAACATTCCCGGGCCAGGCATAACCCGACATGACTTCAACCGCTTCGCGGGTCCAGACGGGCGGGCGTTGTCCGGTTCGCTTCCGGTACTGTTCCGAAAAGTGGGCGATCAGCGACGGAATATCCTGTGCCCGCTGGCGAAGCGGAGGAAGTGCTATTGGCAGTACTGCCAGTCTGAAGTAAAGATCCTCACGAAAATCCCCGGACTTAACCGCCGCCTGGAGATCGTGATTTGTAGCGGCGATTACACGCACATCCACCTTTAGGGTCTTGTTACCGCCAACGCGCTGAATTTCGCGGGCCTCGATGGCGCGCAGCAGTTTCGCCTGTGCTTCAGCGCTCAGGTCCCCGATTTCGTCTAGAAACAATGTTCCCGTGTGCGCCAGCTCAAACCGTCCGGCACGGGCCTGCGTGGCTCCTGTAAACGCACCCCGCTCGTGGCCGAACATCTCGCTCTCCACAAGGTCGCGCGGCAAGGCCGCACAGTTTACTCGAACGAACGGACGTTCACGCCGCGGACTCCCATCGTGTATGGCGCTCGCGACCAGCTCCTTTCCCGTTCCCGACTCACCAGTGATAAGCACGCGGGAATCCGTCGGTGCCACGCGCGCTATGAGGGCCCGCACATCTTCCATCGCGGTGCTCTCCCCGACCATCTGCCCAGCGAGGCCGAGCTCCTCGCGAAGCTCCCGTGCAACCCGCCGGGTCCGCTGAAGCTCGAATGCAGATCCGACTGCGAGCAACACACCCTCCGGGGTCAGTGGTTTCTCCAGAAAGTTGAAGGCGCCAAGCTTTGTCGCGTTCACAGCGTCGCTCAGTCCTGCCCGGCCGCTCATCATGATCACCGGCATGTCCGGGAATCGTTCGCGAATCCTTTTCAGGGCACCCATCCCGTCGATTTCACCGGGCATCATCAGGTCTATCAGTGCAACGTCCACATCACCGCGTGTTGCCTGCGCAACAGCATCAGTCCCGTTGGCCGCGTCGCAAACGTCATAGCCTTCAGCGCCGAGAAGCGCTCCGACCATTCGTCGGATGTTCGGCTCGTCATCGGCGATGAGGACTGTAGGCATTGGTGATCAGACCTGGTTTCGGATCTGGTCGCTTGCCACGGACACTGCGGAGGGCTTCGCGCCTTCAGATAGCAGCTTGGTCGTGAATCGCTGTCCCTCGGATATTCGTTCGACTTCGACGGCAATTGAGTCGATTGCCTGCTCCATCCGCTCGAGCCTGCTCGTGAGCTCGAGAGGAATTACCAGGCTTTGCGAACGATTCTCGATCCGCTTCGCGTATGCTCTGACAAGCGGCACTAAAACAGAAATCGTGATGACCATCGTAAATGCTCCAAGCGGAACAATTATTCCCGCGTTCATCTACTCTCCTTTGCCCGTTGGCAGTGTCACTGTGATTTCCGTCCCTTCTCCAACCACGCTTTTTGTACTGACAGTACCGCCATGCGCAACAATCGTCTGGCGCGCTATGGGCAGACCAAGACCTGTTCCGCCCGGCTTATGCGTTACGTACGGATCCCATATCCTCTCGATCTGGTTGGCGGGAATTCCGCGGCCATTGTCGCGCACTGCGATCGCAACTGCATCACTGTTCCCAATCTTCGATTCAGACACCGACACTGATACCCTCCCGTTTCCATTGCAGGCATCAACCGCATTGAGCAAAAGATTGGAAAGCGCAGCCGACAACGCATCATGATGCCCAACAATCGGACGAACATTTTCAGGGATATCCAGGGTAAGCTGAATCGTATCCGGAACCGAGGAGTTCGCCGCATACCGGGCCATCTCGCCCACATCGATACTGGACTGCGTTCCTTCGGGAAGTCGTCCAAACTCCGAGAAGCTGCGAGCCATCCGCTCCAGGCGCCGCGATTCTATCTCGAGGACGTCGATGTTCTCCTGAAGTTCAGGCGAGACTTCCCGCCGCAGCCGATCCAGGGCGAAGCGGATCGGCGTCAACGGATTCTTGAGCTCGTGCGCCACCGTCCGCGCGCTCTCCCTGAATGCGCGCAGACGCTCGGCCTCAACCGCGCGCTGCCGTCCGAGCTCGAGCGCCGTAGCCATGCCCCGCATTTTCGACCTGAGTGTCTCGAATTCCGGCGCTCCACGCTTCGGGGCAGTTGTCTGCGGATCCGGAATCTTTTCGCCCTTTTCAATCAGGTCAGTCCAGTGAACAAGCTCGTCGAGTGGGCGACTGAGCTGGCGGCTCAGGTGACCTGCGACGCGAGACACTACAATACTAAGGAAGATGAGCGCGACGAATCCCGCCAGCAGAAGCACCCGAATCGTGCGGGACGCGAGGAAGGCGTACCGCTGCGACTGCTCGACTGAGGTTCGGAGCTCTCGCTCGTGCGCTACAAGCGCACTTCTCTCTTTGACCGACAGCGAGCCCTTTCGCAGCTCTGCGATCGCAGCCTGGCCACTCGCAGCTGTTCGTTCCCATGCGGCCTTTCCACTCACGAAGGGAAGAGCAGTGCTCAGGGTCGCCGTCCACATCAGCGTCAGGACCAGCGCAGGCACTATCGCGAATAGCGACAGGATAGCGATGAGCCGAGTCCGGAAACGCAGTTGCTTCATGGGTTAAGTATGCTAAATTACAGGGGTTAGGCGCGACTTCGAGGATTCATTTGCATTGGTCCTCCCGGAAGAAAAGCTTCCCGGAGTTCTGAAAGATCAACTGCCGATGGACCTGAAGACGCACCACCGCGAAACTAGTTCGCGGGCACCTGGTCCGCAGCCGGCGCAGTTAAGCCTCAGGCGTGCAGCCGCCACATTTCCAAATCGTACAAATGACACCACGTCCCTCCCGGGCGGCGCATCCAATCGCGCGTCGCCCAGTCGCCCCGGTCCATAGAGGACCCCAGGCGGTTTCAAGTAATGTAGGTGGTCCCATCCACCACGCTCCAAATGCCTGCCTTCTCATCGATTTCGACAACGTCACTATGGGAATCCGCTCGGATCTCCAGACCGAGCTGCGAAATCTCCTCTCCTCCGACATCGTAAAGGGAAAAGTCGCGGTACAGCGTGCCTACGCTGACTGGCGCCGCTATCCACAGTATGTCGTTCCACTCACTGAATCCTCGATCGACCTGATCTTCGCGGCGGCCTACGGCTCGGCGAAGAAAAATGCGACCGACATTCGGCTGGCAATCGATGCGATGGAGCTTGTCTTCGTCCGTCCAGAGATTGGGACCTTCATCCTGCTTTCCGGCGACTCGGACTTCTCGAGCCTTGTTATCAAGCTCAAGGAGTATGGCAAGTATGTAATAGGAGTGGGAATTCGCGAATCATCCAGTGACCTGCTCGTGCAGAACTGCGATGAGTACTACAGCTACAACGCTCTCGCCGGCCTCGTGAAGTTTGGCGAGGAAGAGTCGGTGAAGTGGGATCCATGGAAGCTCGTCACTGAAGCGATTGGCCGCATGACCAAGAATGGCGACGTAATGCGCGCCGACCGTCTCAAGCAGGTCATGCAGACCATCGACAGCTCGTTCGACGAAAAGAATCTTGGAATGGCGAAGTTTTCGCGTTTCGTCCAGGACGCTGCACAAAAGGGATTGATCGCGCTAACGCGCTTGCAGAATGGCCAGATGGAAGTTGGTCCGCCGACGGCTCCAGGTGCTGCGATTGAAGCACCCAAGGCAGCGGAGACAGTATCACCGGCCGTCGCCGCGGCATCCCCGACAGATGATGCAAAGCGTGGACGTCGTGGTGGACGTGGCCGCGATCGTGGACGCCCGCGTCGTGAAGACGCTCCTTCTGCAGCGGCAGGCACGCCGCAGGCGACAGACGCACCAGTCGCCGCTCCGGCAGCAGCAGTGGCAGCGCCTGCAGCGGCACCTGCGCCAGCGGCCGCTGTATCCGATGGAATCGGTTCCAGCGGAATAAGGCTCACACGCGATGAAGCCTTCCAGCTCGTTCGGCGCGCAGTCGCGTCACTCGTCAGCGGAAACGCTTCAGTTCCCGCGCTTAAGGTGCGCACTGCAGCCCGTGACATGCTAGGTCGCGACAGCGAGAGCCTGAGTGAGCGTAACTTCACGAGGATTCTCCAGGATGCGCACGATGCAGACGTCGTCGACCTCCGGAAGCGCGGTGGCGATTACGAAGTCGCAGGCTCCGCAACTGCAGCTCCTGTAGCACAGCAGCTTGCAGACACAACTCCACCGCCGGCGAAATCCGCAGCACCGCCGGTCCATCAGAAGACGATGGGCAACCGTGTGGTTCGCGGACGCAATCCGTTTGGATCCAAGACGCCGGCCGGAGTTCCTGCCAATCTGCTCAGCGTTGGTGTCGTCGGCACGCCGAAGGCCGTTGTTGCAGCACCATCCGCGACCGAGCTTCCGAATGTTTCCGACAATCCAGTGACGCAGGACTCTCCCGCGTCCGAAGCTGCGCCTGCAAAGCGCCCGGCACGCGGCCCCCGCAAGCCGAAGGCATCGGTAGAGGGTGATTCACCCAAGCCGACGCGCGCACGCACCAAGCGGGCTCCGCGCAGTCGTGCAAAAACGGCTTCAACTCCTCCCGGCGAGGAGTGAAGCCGATCGTCTCGCAAGCCGGGCGCGGACAACTCGTTCCGCGCTCCGGTAAAGCGGGAACGATCCTCCCCGCATGTTTCTACAATCGCGAGACGGAGCTCGTCGCGCGAGACCTGCTAGGCGCAGTTCTTCAGTGCAGGACCGACGACGGAGTCGCGAGCGGGATCATTGTGGAAACAGAAGCTTACGTCGGCGAACATGACGAAGCTTGTCATGCCTTCGCCGGTCTTACCCGGCGCACCGCGCTGCTGTATGGCAGGCCCGGCCTGTCATACGTGTATTTCATTTACGGCATGTACTGGTGCTTCAACGCAGTCACGCGTGAAGAGGGTTTGCCGAGCGCCGTGCTGATCAGGGCGGTTGAACCATTTGAAGGAATTCCATTGATCCGTCGTCGCCGGCCGGCAGTGAAGCGCGAAGCTGATCTGACGAATGGTCCCGGCAAGCTCTGCCTCGCTCTGGGAATTGGTCGCGAAATGAACGGAATCTCCCTGCAACGCGGCGCGCTGGTGATCCGCCGAGGTGTCACTGTCCCGGATTCGGAAGTTCAGGTGACGCCGCGGATTGGAATTACAAAAGCAGTTGATTGGCCTTTGCGCTGGATTGTCAAAGACAGCCCCTTCGTGTCGAAAAGCAGGTAAACGCAAAAAAGAACCGCACAAACTGAAGCTGGAAACGCGCGAATTCCGCTAGCGTTCCCGGTCGATTGACGTCCCGACGTTGTACCGAAGTCCGACCTGCAAAGCCACCAGGGGATCGCGGCCAATGAGAAGGTTTCCCGCGTCCGGCTCTACTGAAGCATGTACAAAGACGGCGAGGCGGGAAAATTCAGCTTGAGCTCCGCCTAGAAACATCAGCCCGATCTGGCTGCGCCTTTCATTGATGTTGCTGAAGAAGCTCTTGTCCGGGGCATCAGACGTGGTGTCGGCAGTGTCAACGACAACGGCTGCATCACCGAGTAGATCCAGGTTGAATCCAAGGCCCGCGTATGGCCGAATGCGTCCGTACTTTACCGGGAAAAACATTCCGGCAACTCCGATTCTCCGCAAGCCGTTCACCTCGAGCTGACGAAATCCCCCACCCGCGTTCGAATCCGCAACACGCAGATTGCTCGCGAAGTTTGCCACGTCGAACGATACGTAAAGTCCGCCCGTTTTTCTCGTGATAACCCAGTCGGCGCCAACCGTCCCGACTGTGCGGGACTCGTCGTTAGTGGCAAACCTGAGGGTGCCGGCCTTAACTCCCCAGAACCAGGAATTCTCGAAGGGACGCGAAGACTGAGCCTGAACCCGCGAAGCTGACACGAAACACAGAACGACCAGCGCGCAAAGAACTCGCATTGTCATCACTCTCCTGGAATTGAGCCGGTCAGATTATACCAAGCTTGCTGCCGACTTTCTTGAATGCGTTTACCGCTTCGTCCAAATCATCCCGGGTATGCGCGGCACTTAACTGACAGCGTACGCGCGCCTGCCCTTGCGGTACAACAGGAAACCCAAATCCCGTTACAAAGACGCCCTCGTCCAGCAACATGTCACTCATTTTGATCGCCAGGGCGGTTTCACCTACAATAATGGGGACAATTGGTGTATCTCCAGCCAGTGGCTTGAAGCCAGCTTCGGAGATCGCCCCGCGGAAATAGCTCGTGTTGTCGCGCAATGTGTTTACACGCTCCGGATTCCGCTCGAGACACTCGATCGACGCCAGCGCACTCGCCGCAACTGTAGGTGGTAAGGCATTCGAGAAGAGCTGCGGCCGCGATCGCTGCGTAAGCATGTCGCACACCGCCGAAGGGCCCGCTACAAAACCCCCTGCAGCGCCGCCCAGCGCCTTTCCCAGCGTCGAGGTGATTACATCCACCTCTCCAAGAACTCCGAAGTGCTCGGCGGTCCCACGTCCATTCTTGCCCAGAACTCCCGTCGCGTGAGAGTCGTCCATGACAACGACTGCATTGTGCTCGCGCGCGATCTGAAGAATGTCTGGAAGAGGAGCTATGCTTCCTTCCATCGAAAAGATTCCATCTGTCCAGATGATCCGGCGCCGCGCTCCCTTTGCACTTGCAAGCTTCTCGCGCAGGTCGTTCATGTCTGCGTGCTTGTACACGGCGGTCGTGCACTTTGTTATCGCCTTCGCCAGGCGAACGCTGTCGATGATGGAGGCATGGTTCAGGGCGTCAGAAACCACGAAGTCATCCGCCTCGACAAACGTCGCGGTGAACCCCTCATTCGCGTTCCATGCGGACACATACGAAAGCGATGACTCGGTTCCGACCAGACGGGCGATCGCGGCCTCCAGATCGCGGTGGATCGTGAAAGTGCCGCAGATAAAACGGACGCTCCCGGTACCAGCGCCGAACTGCTTCAACCCGTCAATTCCTGCCTCAACGACCGAGGGCTCGTTGGCGAGGCCCAGATAGTTGTTGGATGAGAGGATGAGAACACTGCCGCGTCCTTCCATTTCGACGCGCGCGCCCTGCGGCGAATCGAGATAGTTCAGGCGCTTGTAGATATTGTCGCGCTTGAGCTGTTCGATGCTGCCCTGCAGCTCGCTGACGAAGGCTTTATTGAGGCTCACTGGATTTCGAATATGACTTTGCCGGCAGCGCCGGATTTTATTGCGCCGATTGCCTCCTCGGCTCGTTCCATTGGAAACCTGTGGGTAATGACCGCGGCAGGATCGAACTCACCGGAGCGCAGGAAGCGCGTCATCTGGTGCCATGTGTCGTACATCCTGCGGCCGACCACTCCATAGATGGTGATTCCCTTGAAAATCACTTCGGTGGCGAAGTTCACATCCATTGGCTTGGCGGGAATACCCAGCATCTGAACCCGTCCCCCTACGCGGACAAGCGCAAATGCCTGGTGAATCGCTGCGGCAACTCCGGACATCTCGAGCACCACGTCAACGCCCAGGTTTTCTGTGCTGGCACGAATCAACGGCTCAACTTCATCTGGTTTTACCGCATGATGCGCACCCATTTTGCGAGCCAGTTCGAGCCGTGTTTCATTGACGTCGGTGGCGAAAATGCGTGACGCGCCCGCCGCTTTGCATATACCAACGGCGAATAGTCCAATTGGACCGCATCCCGTGATGAGTACAGTTGCCCCGGGAATCTCGGCAGTCAGAGCCGTATGGAAGGCGTTGCCCATGGGGTCATGAATACCGCCGATGTCATACGAGATGTTGTCATCGAGGTGCCAAACGTTCGTCGCGGGCATCGAGATGAACTCGGCAAAGCATCCATCGCGGTCCACGCCGATGATTTTCGTGTATGGGCAGACGTGGGAGTTGCCGGTGCGGCAGAGCAGGCAGCGCCCGTCCACTATGT
>JACDDZ010000346.1 GCA_013816695.1 Gemmatimonadaceae bacterium | reverse complement strand
GGTCTCTGGTAAAGGTTTCGCCCTGAACTCGAAATCTCTGACTAAGCCATCACTACTATATATATCTCAGAGGAGCGCTACTCCGCCTCCTGATCCACCCATCTATTCGTCGCATTGAGCACCGCCAACACACTGGCCGTCTCCGCGCTCTCCGTAATCTCACACGTACCCGCCAGCAATTTCGCGTCCCGGCCGCTCCGTATGGTGACGGCCAAAAAAACGTACCTTCTGTCGAACGCCTCTACCACCTTCACGCCCTCGACAGCCAGCTGGCCTTCCTTCCCCTCGGCGGCAGCTATTGCAAGGACTGTCGCCCGAGCCGCCAGATCCAGGCGCGACCGATCTCCCTCAATTCCTTGAGCTTCCCCAGTCCAGGACGCGTCCCCCTTCCGCAAAGTCACGCGGCACGACACTCCCTTCGACCTCGAGCCCCTCACTTCCACGTCCTCGAAGTACAGCCGGCGACCCGTTCCGAAGAGCTTCCCCCCGCCCGGGCGGGCTCCGCCCCCGTCGCCACCGTTACCTGAATCGTCACGCGAGCGCTTTTGCTTCGGCTCAGTCGTCGTTGCAACCGAAATCTTACGGTGGTCTATCCGCATCGACAGATGCGCTACCAACGCGCTCTCGATGTTCCGGACGATCTGCTTCGGGGTCAGCTCGCCGGAGACCAGGACATGTATCTGATCGATCGTCCCGTTGTCACCCGCGAGTATCTTCGCGGATACCACTCCCGGAAGGGTGAGGATGAGATCCTCGGCCCGTTTTATCGGGAGCACCGCGCCGGCTATCGGTGAGGTCAATTGATCCTGAACGGGATGAAATGATGACGCTCTTGGAGACGCGTCAATATCAAAGGCTGCAACGGTTTAATCAAGAAAAAGCAAATCGGCCCCCGAACCAAAAGGCGCACTTTTCCGATGCGAAAAAGGCAGTTTGACCGAACGCCGCCGAGGTGGGACATTGGATCCCGCGCCGCTCGCGGCAAGGTTGCTCTCACCAAATCCGAGTCGTCCAGTTCCGTGAGGCATTTACGGTGCGGGCAGTAATTCGCGACTCCGAAGGAGCGGACACAGAGTCTGTCGCGCTTTCGGTAATCCTTCCCTGCTACAGGGCGGCCGGTCTCGCGGTCGCGTCAGCGGAAGCTCTCGGCTCCTTTCTTCAGGGAAGAATTCCCCACTGGGAGGTCATCGTCGTAGACGACGGCGGCGATGACTTCCCCGCATCCCCTTTCCGGATGGATTGGGGAGCGGGCGGATCGGTGCGCCTTATCCAGCTCCCGAAAAACCGCGGAAAGGGTGCGGCGGTTGCCGCGGGAATGCGCGCGGCGACCGGAGCGGTCCGCATATTCACCGATGTGGATCTTCCCTACGGCACCGCTCCCATATTGCTCCTTGAATCGATCATTCGAACCCGCCGTATCCACGTCGTCATCGGCGACCGCACCTTTCCGCAGTCACGTTACGCAGCCGACCTGCCGGTGATGCGCCGGGCCGCGTCGCGGGTCTTCTCTCTTATCACCGCGACTCTCGTCACCGGCGGGTTCTTCGACACACAGTGCGGGCTCAAGGGATTTCGCGGCGACGTTGCCGACGCGCTGTTCGCGCTTCAGCGACTGGAACGATTTTCGTTCGACGTAGAGCTCATCTATCTCGCCCTCACATACGGTCTCGAGATAAAGAGAGTGCCCGTCGTCCTCGAGGTGAATCGCACTTCGTCAGTTAGGATCGGCCGCGACTCGTTGCGAAGCATGGCGGATCTCGCGCGACTTCGGCTCAACCGTTTTCGCGGACGGTACGATTGCCCGCAACTCGAGGAGCTAGTTGCCAACGAGTGCAGCTCGGTCACGGAAACGTTGTAGCGTGCGCCGCAACTCGCTGGACCCGTGCGAATGAGCGCCAGCGCCCCGCCCGACAAGCAGCCACGCGCGATCCGAACCGGCGACAGCGTCAGAATAGCCGGCGACTATCAATACCGCGCGCGCACCCGGGGATTCGTGGTGCAGCGGTTTTGGCACGCCGAAAAAGAGCGGATGATTCGCAAATACAACATGCCGGCAGCGGGCGAGTCAGTGCTCGACGTCGGATGCGGATCAGGCGTCGTGTCGGATTTCCTTGCATCAACGGGCGCCAATGTGTTTGCGATCGACGGGAATGCCGCCGCCATTGAATTCGCGCGAAAACAATTCGGTCGTGAAGGGCTGCGCTTCGAAGTGGCGCTGGTGGAAGAGGTGGCTGCCGCGCCGGAATCCATCGATCGAACCTACTGCTTCGAGCTCATCGAGCACATTCATCTCCATCAGAGCCGAGAGCTCCTCCGGAGCATCTACGAGCTGACCAGGCCCGGAGGAACGGTCGCCGTGACGACTCCGAATTTCGCGGGTGTCTGGCCTGCAATCGAAAAGACTCTCGACTCGCTGCGATTGGTGCCGAA
>JACDDZ010000345.1 GCA_013816695.1 Gemmatimonadaceae bacterium | reverse complement strand
CGCTCAAAGCCGGCTATTGATGCGGCTCGAACACGATTGAAATCCATCTGGTCGAGACGTGGTCTCACCACTGCCGTCGCGGCGAGCGCGAGAGCAGGCGCAAATACGTTGCTGAGCGAATTCACACTCGCAGCGGCGGACCCAAAACCTGCTCCGGCGCCGAAACTGGCACCAAGGTCTGCCATTTTTTCTGCGAACTGCGCGCTGGTCAGCTTGTCGGTCCCTTCAGAGAGCAAACTTGCCGTCAGTACGGCGACGCCGCTCTTGTCTGCAGCCTCACGAACCGCACCCGCGTCGAGTTGAATTCGCGCGGAAACGATGGGCAAGGTATGTCGTTCCATCAGCGCGATCTTGACGCCATTTGGGAGCGTCATTGTCTGAACCGCAGGGACAGAATATTTGGTTGGCGCGCCCGGGCCGGGCGGCGTGGTTGTGCGAACGGACTGCGCTCCGGCAGCGCCGCTGTAAAGCAGGGCTAGACCGAGCGAGAGTTTTCTTGCGAATGGCATCAGTTGGTACCTGCGGGTGAGGAGGCGCGGCGCGGGACGTAGACCAGCGAGAAACGATTCTCGGGAACGAGCTGCTCCTTCGCGAGGGCGCGAAGCTGCGTGACAGTGACTGCATCCAGCTCGGAGAGAACTCGATTTACCCGGCCTGCATCCTTGAAATAGGTGTAGGATTCAGCGAGTGCATCGGCCCGGCTTGCACCGAGACCGCCGCCCAGCTGGAGACTGTTTACGAAGCTGTAGCGTGCCTGCGCGCGGACGCGATCGAGCGTAGTCTGGTCGATCTTTGCGATCGCGGCGTCGATGCCGTCGAGCAAAGACGCCTCGAGAGAATCCGGATTGGTGGCCTGCTTTCCGGTCGCAACGAATGCCATGATGTCCGGCGCATCGATGATGTCAAAGTTGAATGCACTGACGCCAACAGCAGCCTGCTTCTGTCTGACCAGATAATCGTACAGCGGGCTGGAACGTCCACCGCCGAGAATTCCGGAGAGAAGCGAAACGGCCGCGTTTTCCTTGCTCTTCCCGCTCGGCATTCTGTAAGCGACGTACACCTGCGGTGCGGGCGCATTTGGATCGTTAACGACTTCACGCTTGGGAGCCCCAAGCTTCGCGGCGAGCGGTGGCATGACAACAGCCGGAGTCATCGGGCCGCGCGGGATCCATGCGAACTGCTTCCGGACCAGTGATTTCGCGTTGGCGAGATCAAAGTCGCCGACCACGACCAGGACTGCGTTATTCGGCGCATAGTAGGTCTTGAAGAAGCTCTTGATGTCGTCGAGTGACGCAGCTGTAAGATCCTCCATCGATCCGATCGGCAGGTGATGATATGGATTAGCTTCGGGATACATGTTCGACATCAGTTTCTCGAGCCATGAACCATAGGGCTGATTGTCATAGCTCTGCCGCTTTTCGTTTTTGACAACTTCGCGCTGATTATCGAGCTTTGCCTGGGTCAGCGTCTCAGTCAGAGTCCCCATCCGATCCGCTTCGAGCCAGAGCGCGAGTTCCAGATTCTGCGAAGGTATTTGCTCGAAGTAGTTGGTGCGATCAAAAGATGTCGTCCCATTGTAGTCCTGGCCGGTGCGTGCGCCAACCCGCTCGAGGAGCCGATAGTGATCGCCGTCCGCCACGTTCTTCGACCCTTTGAACATGACGTGTTCGAAGAGGTGAGCGAAGCCCGTACGTCCGACGGGCTCATTTTTCGAACCGACATTGTACATGACTTCGACTGCAATCAGCGGCGTTGACTTGTCGACGCTGTAGATCACGTGCAATCCGTTGGGAAGCGTTTCCTCAACGAAGTCGATTCGGACCTTGGGCGCTTTTTGCGCGCTGGCCGCCGACGCAAATAGCGCGGCGAATGCAAGTCCGAGATAGCGGTATCTCATGAATCTCCAGTGGTAATATGTGTTCCGCTTAAGCTCGCGGACGGTGAGCCTATGCTGTGGGCGCGGGGAACGCCAGACAACAATATAGGTGTGGGGCAGCCGAAAATCTTAATGTTTATCGGCTGCCCCATTCTTCCTCTTCGTCCCCAAAAAAGCCGGGGTCCTCACGAATTTCGCCAATTCTTTCGACATGTATGGTGTGCCGCAGCGTCTGGCCGTTTGCTGTGATCGTGACCAGGTAGTCCCCGGCTTCGACCGACGGACCTGTGCGGCCACCCCCACCAAATCCGCGGCCGCCACCTCCACCGCTTCCACCCAACCCGCCAGCCGCCGCGGGTGCTTCCGCTGGCCTGAGGTTCGGCTCGTCGGTAGCCGTACCGCGTGCACCGCCGCGTCCAGCACCCCCGGGTCCGCCAAGTCGCCCGCCGCCTACGGCGCGCATTCTCGATGCGATAGAGTCGCGCAAGACTCGCACACCGGTGCTGTCACCGCGAGCGCGACGCACACTCATGCTATCCCGCAGTGCTCCAATTCCAG
>JACDDZ010000039.1 GCA_013816695.1 Gemmatimonadaceae bacterium | reverse complement strand
CCTGTGCCTGCACTGAAACGTCAAGTGCGCTCACCGGTTCGTCGCAAACAATGAATTTCGGCTGCACTGACAGCGCGCGTGCAATGCCTATGCGCTGGCGCTGGCCCCCGGAGAATTCGTGCGGGTACCGCGACGCGTATTCCGACCGGAGTCCGACTTCTTCGAGGAGCTGGCGCACTCGTGCTTTCGCCGCATCACCTTCGAACAACTTGTGAATTGTCAGGGCTTCACGAATTGTCGCGCCAATCGTCATGCGCGGATTGAGCGATGACACCGGGTCCTGGAAGATTATCTGGATCTCACGGCGCAGCGCGCGCAGGTCCCCGCCATTGAGCGAGAGAACGTCCCGTCCATTGAAGCGAACTTTGCCGGCAGTCGGCTCGATGAGCCGCAGGATCGTACGGCCCGTTGTCGTTTTTCCGCAGCCCGATTCGCCGACAAGGCTGAGTGTCTCGCCGGGAGCAACAGAAAATGAAACATCATTGACCGCCTTCACTGCGCCTACCTGGCGGCCGAAAACGCCCTTCTTGATTGGGAAAAACTTTGCGAGGTTCTCGACTTCGAGGAGCGGTTCGCCGTTAGCCTGAGTACTCATCGAACGGCCGCCCATGTTCCGGTGTTCCTGTTGACAACGAACGGCTCGTGCGGATGATTGCGGCGGTCCGGTTCTTCAGCAAGATGGCAGCGGGACACATGTCCCTCGCCGACATTGTAGAGTGGCGGATGATCGTGCTCTGTGCGATCCCACGCATAGGGACAGCGATCATGGAAACGACAACCCTTTGGCCAGTTGTCGGGCGCGGGGACGGTTCCGGGAATCACGTTCAGGCGATCGCGCTCGCTCGCGAGCTGCGGCATAGCCGTCATGAGTCCCTGCGTGTACGGATGGTGCGGCGCGCTGAACAGGCGCTCGACCGGAGCCTCCTCAACGACTTCACCGGCGTACATCACCACTACGCGGGATGCAGTTTCGGCGATGACGCCAAGATCGTGCGTGATCATGAGGATCGACGTGCCGAACTGTTTTTGCAGGTCAACCAGCAGCTCGAGGATCTGCGCCTGTATCGTGACGTCCAGGGCAGTTGTTGGCTCGTCGGCGATAATCAGCGCCGGGTTCATCACAAGCGCCATAGCTATCAATACGCGCTGCCGCATTCCACCGGAAAGCTGGTGTGGATACTGTTTTGCCCTCTGGTCGGGGGCTGGAATGCCGGTGAGCGCGAGCATTTCGATCGCGCGCTTCCACGCGTCTTTCCGGCTACCTGTTCCGTGAATCCGCGCCACTTCAGCAATCTGGTCGCCGACGGTAAAAACCGGATTCAGGGCCGACATGGGCTCCTGGAAAATCATCGCAATACGGTTTCCTCGAATCCGGCGCATGTCGGAGTCCGACATCGTGACGAGATCCTTTCCCTCGAACATGATACGGCTCCCCTCCTCGATGCGTCCGGGCTGCTGGATCAGGCGAAGAATCGAAAGAGCCGTGACCGATTTCCCGCAGCCGGACTCGCCCACTATCCCGACAGTTTCGCCGGGATTCACGTTAAAGGAAACTCCGTCCACCGATTTCGCGATTCCCGATTCCGTGTGAAACCAGGTGCGAAGATTTTCAATCGAGAGAAGTGGCTCAGTCATTAAGCGTCGGTTGGTCCTGCGAAACGTTCATGTGAGTATTCAGCGAGAATGTTGAAGCACATCACCGTCAAAACCAGCGCCAATCCCGGAAAAAGAGAAATCCACCACATTTGCCCGATCCGGTCTGCGCCATCGTGGATGATGTTCCCCCAACTTGCGGCCGGTTGCTGCACACCGATACCCAGATAAGACAATCCTGCCTCGAGCGCGATAACCTGTCCAATGCCGAGTGCCGCCGCAACAAGAACCTGGGATACAAGATTGGGAAGCAGATGCCGCCAGAGTATCCGGAATTTCGTCGCGCCCAGCGCCTCCGCAGACATCACAAAATCCCGCTCTTTCAACGCAAGAACCTGACCCCGTACGATGCGGCTCAGCATGAACCATCCGGTCAAGCCGAGCACCAAAACAAGACCTGTCACCGGAAGGGTTCGCCACACTGCGACAATAGCCAATACAAGGAGCAGGCGGGGGATCGCCAGAAAGGCATCGAGCAGGCGCATCATGAACGAGTCGATGATGCCGCCTGCATATCCCGACAGGGCGCCATACGCAGTTCCAAGCGTCACGCTGATCAGTGTTGCAAGCAGCGCTACGGACAGTGAAATACGTGCGCCGAAAATCACCCTGCTCAGCACATCGCGACTGAAGTGATCCGTTCCGAACGGGTGAGAAAGAGATGGAGGATGTGAGCTGAGACCGATAATGTCCGGCTGGGCCGCCGGATCATAGGGCGCGAACAAGGGAGCAAGCAGCGCGAGCACTACGAGCAGAGAGAGCAGTCCCGCAGCGAGCATTGCCTTGCGCCGGGCTCTGCGTGGAGATTCCCGGTTCCAGGCAACTGGTGCCACCGCTACTTCAATCAACGCGCACTCGCGGGTCGGCCGCCATGTAAAGCAGGTCCGTTACGAGATTCCCCACAGCGACGAGCGCGCTCGCGATTATCACAGTCCCCATGACCAGCGGATAATCCCTCGAGCCGATCGCGTTCACTATCACGAGTCCCATTCCGGGCCACCCGAAAATCTTTTCAACGAAGACAGCGCCGGTGAAAAGCGCTGGCAGCGCGAGTCCAATAAGGCTTATCAGCGGGAACAGTGCGTTGCGCTCTGCATGGCGGCGGAGGACCCTACCTTCATCGAGGCCCTTTGCGCGCGCAGTGCGTACAAAATCAGCTGGAAGTGTTTCCATCAGCGCTGACCGGTGAAATCGCGCGACAGTCGCTGCAAGAACAAGCGTTAGCGTTGCGACGGGCAGCGCCATGTGCCTTGCCGTGTCGGTGATTCTTGCGAAGGGCGTGAAATATTCGTGCAGGGGATCGCCAGCACCGCCCGGAGGAAGAATCGGCATCCAGTAGCCGAACGCGAGCAGGGTGATCAGTGCGAGCCAGAAGTCGGGCATCGAATAGAAGAAAAGCGAGATGCCGGAGATCGACCTGTCTGCAAACGAACCGCGGCGCACAGCCTGGATGCGCCCAACCAACGCGCCAAGCAGGAATCCGAGGAGCAGAGCCGATCCCATGAGACTCATCGTCCTGGGCATCGCACCGGAGATCACCTGGCTTACGGGCATATGCTTCGACAGTGACCAGCCGAAGTCTCCGCGCGCGACACTGGAAATGTATTTGACGAACTGTACGGGCAGCGGCTTGTCGAGCCCATACGACGCCTTCCAGCGCTCACGCACAGCTTCCGAAAGTGCAGGATTGTCCACCGCGGCTGAGAATGGGTCACCCGGCGCGAGGTGGACGAGAACGAAAGTGATGGCAGCAACAAAAAATAGAACGGCCGCGGCCTGAACCAATCGGACGAGTATGAGGCGTATCACGATGTGGGGCAACTATGAGGCTTTAGCGCCGCCATGTCCACAGCGGATCAGCGAAACGCGCGCGCAGCGCCAGCGCAGCAGGCCGAATCTCGGATTCGTCCATTGTTGTCGCACCCTCATCTTCCAGCGCACGGACCGCAGCGAAGAGGCCGTCCGCCATTTGGCCGGCGGAAACCGGACGCTCAACTAATTCCGAAAGAGTGACAGGCGCGGATCCCACACTGGCGGTCTGGCTCAGAGTCAGCCCGGCGAGATGTTCCTGGTCATTCTTCACCAGAATCGAACCATGCTGAAGGAAGGCCCCGTTTTCCCGGAATTGCGCACTCCCAACCAGCTTCCGCCCAAGAGCGACCAGCTCGCCTTTGACCGGCTCCGCAAAACAGGGCGATTCATCAGGACGCGGAGCATGGCGCGTGGGATCCGCGATTTCGACGGGGGCACCCAAACTTCTCAGGGCCATCAGGAGGATGGCGTTGATCCGGTCATAAGCCTTGGGCAGGGTCCCGGCGAAAAGGTCGGTACCGGTCACGCTATAAGTAATCTCGCGGTTGTGTAGAATCGCGCGCCCACCAGTTGGTCTCCGGACAACGTCAAGACTCTCCCGTGCCATTCGCACGGTATCGTACAATCCTTTCGCAGTCTGGTTACGACCAAACGACAAAGTCGGACGAATCCATGTGTACACCGACAGCACACTGTCGCCAGAATTTCTCGAATAATCCTGGAGTGCGACATCACGGGCCATATTCTCGGCGCCGTCGCGCGCGGGGACAGAAAGGAGCCGCCAGCGCGGCCTGATGGGCATGTTAAATTCCGGGTATCATGGCCACTACAATAAAGCAGGCGGATAGCTCCCTCGCACCCGCCGAATCATTCGTTCCCCGTCATGTCGGTCCAACCCCGGACGACGTCTCCGAAATGCTCGCTTTGCTCGGCCACAAGACTTTGGACGAGCTGATAGACGCGACAGTGCCGGAAGGAATCCGGTATCGCTCAGGGCTGAGACTCCCCACCGGAATGAGTGAGCATCTGGTGCTCGCTGAATTCCGGGAGATCGCGAAACGAAACAGCGTTTTTCGTTCGTACATCGGAATGGGGTACTCGGGCACGATCACTCCGCCCGTAATTCAACGAAACATTGTCGAGAACCCGGGTTGGTACACGGCTTATACGCCCTACCAGGCTGAAATTGCGCAGGGTCGTCTCGAAGCTCTCCTGAATTTCCAGACGATGGTCATCGACCTCACAGGACTCGAAATCGCCAACGCGTCCCTGCTCGACGAAGCAACGGCTGCGGCTGAAGCGATGACGATGAGCTACGGAATGAAAGGTCGTGACGGAAAGGAAGTGTACTTCGTGTCGTCGGGCTGTCATCCGCAAACAATCGACGTTGTGAAGACGCGCGCCAAGGCGCGAGGAATAGAGGTTGTTGTGGGCGATGTAAGCAATGCCGAGTTTGGTGCCAGTGTCTTTGGGGTCCTGCTTCAGTATCCGACGACTGATGGCGCCGTGGAGGATTACAGGACAGTATGTTCGCGCGCTCATGCTGCAGAGGCACTGGTGACTGTTGCGGCAGATCTCATGAGCCTTGTCCTGCTTGTTCCGCCCGGAGAATGGGGAGCCGACATCGTTGTCGGGAACAGCCAGCGGTTTGGTGTCCCACTCGGCTTCGGCGGTCCGCATGCGGCGTTCTTTGCCACGCGTGACGAGTTCAAGAGACAGATTCCGGGAAGAATCATCGGAGTATCGCGCGATTCCGACGGACGGCCAGCGCTGCGCATGGCATTGCAGACGCGTGAACAGCATATCCGGCGTGAGAAGGCAACAAGCAATGTATGCACAGCGCAGGTACTGCTCGCAGTTGTCGCCAGCATGTATGCCGTGTATCACGGCCCGGGCGGATTGAAAAGAATTGCGAACAGAATTCACCAGCTGACGGTGGCGCTTGCCGAGGGTCTCCGAAGGCTGGGATACGAAGTCGTGTACGAGGATTTTTTCGATACGCTTCGCGTCGAGACGGGCACGCGTGACTGTGCTGCGCTCTCCAATGGCGCGCGGGAGCTTGGAATCAACTTTCGTTCCCTCGATGGCGCGCTAACGATCGCGCTCGACGAAACCGCCGCGGAGAAGGATGTCGAGGACATACTGAGCGTTTTCGCGAAGGGTGACTCTGCGGCGGTTGCAGTCGAGGAGCTGCTCTCCGGGGCCGACTCCCGGTACGACGAACGGTTCAAGCGCACCAGTCCATTCCTGACGCACCCTGTTTTCAACACCCACCATTCCGAGACGGAAATGCTGCGGTACATGAACAGGCTTCAGTCCCGCGACTTGTCGCTGATTCATTCGATGATCCCGCTGGGTTCGTGCACGATGAAGCTGAATGCGACGGCCGAGATGATGCCAATCACGTGGCCTGGGTTCAATCAGATTCACCCGTACGCTCCTCGTGAGCAGACCGAGGGATACCACGATCTCTTCAAGGGGTTGGAGGGTGCGCTCGCGGAGATTACGGGGTTTGCGGCCGTGTCACTGCAGCCGAACGCCGGGTCGCAGGGTGAGTATGCAGGACTTCTGGCGATCCAGGGCTATCACCAGTCGCGGGGCGATACGTATCGCGACATGTGCCTTACGCCGCAGTCTGCTCACGGAACTAATCCGGCTAGCGCAGTAATGGCGGGGATGCGGGTGATTGTAGTGAAGACAGACGCGCGCGGGAACATCGACATTCCCGACCTGCGAGCCAAGGCGGAACAGCATGCCGACAAGCTCGCCGCTCTTATGGTTACGTATCCCTCGACGCACGGTGTCTTCGAAGAAGGAATTCGCGAGGTTTGCGACATCGTGCATCAGTTTGGCGGCCAGGTTTACATGGATGGCGCGAACATGAATGCAATGGTCGGGTTGTGCAGGCCTGCGGATATCGGGGCAGACGTATGCCACCTCAATCTTCACAAGACATTCTGCATTCCCCATGGTGGCGGCGGTCCTGGAATGGGCCCGATTGGTGTCGCGTCGCACCTGACGAAATTCCTTCCCGGGCATCCGCTCGCGGAAAACCGCGGCGAGAATGAAGTGGGGGCCGTGTCGGCCGCTCCGTGGGGAAGCTCGAGCATCCTTCCCATTTCATACGCGTACATCCGGATGATGGGCGGGGACGGTCTCGAGTACGCAACGAAGATTGCAATTCTCAGTGCGAACTACATAGCGAAGCGACTGGAGAGCTCCTTCCCGGTTCTATATCGCGGCAAGAGCGGAACAGTGGCACACGAATGCATCGTCGACACGCGAGTGGTGAAGGGCGCAAGCGGAGTTGAAGTGGAAGACATCGCGAAACGCCTCATGGACTATGGCTTCCACGCGCCTACGGTTTCGTTTCCCGTTGCCGGAACGCTCATGATCGAGCCGACCGAGAGCGAGCCCAAGTCAGAGCTGGATCGTTTCTGCGATGCGATGATTTCAATTCGCGAGGAGATTCGGGAGATCGAGATTGGAATCGCAGATCGCCAGGACAATGTCCTCAAGAATGCGCCGCACACGTTGCGTTCAGTCACTTCGGATGCATGGACTCATGCGTACTCGCGCGACAAGGCAGCGTTTCCGGCTGAGTGGACGCGTGACTACAAGTTCTGGCCTGCGGTTGGTCGTGTGGAGAGTGCGTACGGCGACCGGAATTTGATGTGCTCGTGTCCGCCCACCGATGCTTACGCTGACACGCTGGCCGAAGGGGAATAAAACTTCTGTTGATGCGCGAAGGCAAATCTCCTCGATCGAGGCCGGGCCTTACGCTGCTCGAGCTGGTCGTCACGCTTGCGATCCTAAGCGTGACACTGGCTCTCGTTGGTCCCGCGCTCGTCCTCAGGCAATCGAGTCCCGATGAGCTTTTCTCGAATCTTGTTTCGGATTCGCGCCGCGTAGCCACCCGCCGCGCTCAAGCGGTTCAACTGGATCTTGGCGCGGACGGCTCCTGGACCCTTTCCGGAGGCGGTCCACAGGAAACGGGTGCCATCATTCAGCGGGGCAGGATTTCAGCGTCTCCCGGCAAAGCGCGCGTGAGTATTTCCCCTATTGGCATCTGCATCATGGACCAGTCAGACATCCGCATGCGAATTGATCCCCTTACCTGCAATTCGAACATCGGAAACCGATGACACTTCTCGAATCCATCGTTGCGCTGGTCATTGTAAGCCTTGCTGCAGTTGGCTTTCTGAATGTTTTTGAAAGCGATGCGCGGTTGCCAGGTGCGGCCCGAGAGTGGACGTCGGCTGTGGCATATGCAGAGGAAGGAATGGAGCTCGTTAAGCTGGGGCAGGTTGTACCAGGGACTGGTCGCGGCGGATTGTCGCGGCGAGTGACGAAGAGTCCGTATGCGCGGCACGTGGACGAAGTTCGTGTTGTTGTCACACTCGATGGCGGCCGAGTGTTCGAACTGCGCCGGCTTGTGGCGGCGCGATGATGACAGCCACGCGTTCGCGGAGGAGTGGATTCACTCTTCTAGAGCTTCTGTTGGCGATTATCGTCACAGGGATCGTTGCGCTTGTGGCTTACGCGGCTATCACGGCCGGTCTCGACACACTCGATCGTGTCGACGCGCATCGCCGTGAAACACAGAGCCGGGCATTGCTGCGGCCACTAGTGTCCGATGCACTTCGGCACATCGCGGACGCAGGGGCAGACGGTGCGGCCGTTTTCGAGATCACACCTTCCGAAGGTACGCTGCGCGGGGAGGCGGTCGCTTTTCTGACGCGAGGCGTCGAAAGCCCTCTTGGCTCGAGCGCCCTCTGGAAATTGAAGCTTTTCACCTCTGCCTCGGGACTGAACCTGCAAGCGGATCCGCTGGAAGATACCAGGCATCCGTCGATCACGACCGTGGTGCCCGGTGTCCATGAAATGCGCGTTCGAGTGCTGCAGACGAGACAGGACCGGGTGTGGGTGACCAACTGGAACTCACCTCGTCAACATCCGTATGCAATCAAGATCGAGTTCGTTGACTCGGCCGGCAGTGTGATGGACGCGCCGTTAGTCGTCGTGACGGCCCTGGAAAGAGGCAGCTGATGCGGAGTAGACGAGGGGTGGCGCTTGTTACTGCACTCTGGCTCGTACTCGTGCTCGGAGTTGTCGCTACGGAAGTGACCCGTTCTGCTTATGGTGTTGCCGACACGGCGGACAATGTTCGAAGCAGGATGGTCGCGCGTTATGCAGCAGAAAGCGGAATCGTGCTCGCTTCCGCGCGGATTGAGGACACACTCGCGGTGCTGCGTGATTCAACGCTTGTTCGGTCATTTCTCAACCGGCTCGAGCAAGGAAGTCTTGGTATATCGCGGGTAGACCTGGGCGACGCACGCTTTCAGCTCGCGGTCGTGGATGTAAATGCGCGACTCGACGTCAACAGGGCGACGGCTGAACAGCTCATGACCCTTTTTTCGTCTGTCGCCGACATGGATGAATCCCGCACGGCAGCGACCGCAATTCGCAATCGAATCGAATATGGACGAGCAGGTGACATGTTTCGCGGGTCGCCGCCTGCAGGTGTTGCAAAGCCGCTGTACGTGACGCCGCTGCGCTCGCTGTCGGAATTACAGACTATTCCGGGTGTAAGCGAACGGGTCGCGAATGGTGCCGCGCCATTTCTCACAGTAGACGGCGATGGACACGTGAATCAGGTCACTGCGAGCCCACCAGTGAGAGCGGCCTCGGGCGGAGATTTGCGTGACACTCCATCGAGGCTTCTCCTGATTTCGCGCGGATGGAAAGAAGGGAGACCCCTGACGTTCGAGATTCAGGCTGTATATGCCCTGGAGTACGGTAAGGTGGTCCTGGTGTCCTGGCGGGAGAGAGATCTGTGAATCCCATCGTAGGACTTGAGCTCGCTGGAAACCGGATTCGCGCGATAACGGTGTCGCGTTTCACGAATCGTGCGCTGCGGCGGTTTGACATTCCCTGGAATCCGGCAGAGCCCGACCGGGCTGTCGCCTTGCTCAGGGAAAATCTCGGCGCAGCAGGCGCAATCGGTGTCGCGATCGGATTTGATTTTCTCTATCCAAAGCACATCAAGCTGCCACCCGTGTCCGCAGCTGAAAAGCGACGTATGGTTGCTCTGGAGCCGGAAAGATTCTTTCCAGTGTCTACTCCGGTAATCGTTTCGGCAGGATCGGGAGGGTCAGACCTCGTCTTCGCAACTGACGCTGTGGCGTACGAGCGGTGGATCGCAGCACTGGCGCAGTGGGGGCCAATTCAAAATGTCGAAGCTTCTCCCACAGCTTTCGCTCGCGCCGCACGCTCGGCGCGTGTGCCGAACGGTGTGTACAGGATGTCATCAGCCGATGATTCGGGTAATTACGTGGAGATTTCGGGCGGTGCGGTTGTGAGCGCCCGCCGAGCAGGACCGCGAGGCGCGACTGTGGCCGCGCACGCCGTACCCGATGCCGGCGGTGTTCCAGGAGAGTTCATGTCCGCGTACGGCGCCGCACTTGGAGTCGGCTCGTTCCCGGGAGAGATGCTGGTTTCCGAGGAGATGCACAGACGACTGTCAGGCAATCGAATCAGGTCGCTCGCAATTGCATTGGCGCTTATGGTTGGGGCTGTTGGTTTCGCGCTTTTTTCCGCCTTGAGTGCGCGCGAGCGGCTGCGGGAAAGAATAGATTCGGAAGTCGCAACGCTGCGACCCCGTGCTGCGATGGCGGAAGCACTACAGGGTAGAATTGCCAGGATTGGCTCCGCATCTGCGGCGGCAAGGACAGCGCAGGGAGGAATGGATCCGTTGGCGGTGCTCGGCGTCCTGAGCAAACGCCTGCCAGGGGATGTCGTCGTGATGAGCATTCGCGGGTCGGGCGACGAGTGGCAAATCTCCGGAACGGCCAAAGACGCAGCTGCAATCATTCCTGCACTGGATTCAGATCCCGCAATCAAGGATGTGCGATTTCTAGCGGGTACATCGCGGTTTACCGAAGGTCGCCGCACATACGAGACTTTTTCAATTGGATTCCGTGCCCCTCCGTCCACTTAGCAACCGCGAGAAGCGCGTCATCCTGATTGCGGGTGCGATTGCGGCACTCGCACTCATGGTCGCCTACGGATTGACTCCCTCATATAGAAGATGGAGCGGGCAGGAGGCAGAGATCACCGCCTCGTCGGATCGTCTCTTCCGGCTCCGCAAGCTCATTGGAGACCAGGACACGTTATCCCGAACGCTTAGCTCACTCGAACGCACATCGGGAGTAAACGGCCGCCTGGTTTCAGCACGCACAGTTTCGCTGGCGTCGTCCGAACTGCAGCGAGTGATGCAGATGTATGCGGAGCAGAGCAAGGTCAGCGTTGATCGGCTGGAATTTTCCCCGGCCGCGGATTCCACGGGTGACTTATCCTCGGGGATCCCGCTGACCATATCCGCTGTCGGCGATATCTATGGTATAACGAGCTTTCTTTCCGCGTTACGCACCGGCACTCCCGTCGTCGAAGTTCGCGAGGTTAGTCTTGTGTCGAATTCTGCCCTGA
>JACDDZ010000344.1 GCA_013816695.1 Gemmatimonadaceae bacterium | reverse complement strand
CTGGAGCGCATGGAGCAGGCAATCGATTCGATTGCAGTCGAAGTGGAACGAATATCAGAAGGTCAGCGTTTCACTACCCGGTTGCTTTCCGAAGGCGCGAAAACCGAAATCGCCCGACCTGAGTAACGGTGCCCACTGTCCTGATTGCCGACGACGAGCCCAACATCCGACGAATGGTCGGCGCGCTTTTGGGCGCCGAGGGTTACGACGTCTGCGATGCCGCAAATGGGACCGATGCGGTTGCGCAGGCGGTGCGGGGTGATGTGGACGTTGCACTGATAGACCTGATGATGCCGGGTGAAATCGACGGGATGAGTGCTCTAAAAAGGATCCGCGCGCGCTTTCCTGACATGCCGGTCATTATGATGAGCGGCCGGGCAGGGCTCAGTGATGCCGTGAATGCGACCAAGCTGGGCGCCTTCAACTTCCTCGAAAAACCTCTGACACCCGAGGGTGTGTTGCTGGCAGTGGGATCGGCGTTCGAGCTGCAGCGTACGCGACGGGTAGCTCGCGAGCTGCGCGAGGAGCTCGGACTCGCGGGCCAGATGGTGGGCGAAAGTGCGGAAATGGAGGAGGTACGTACACTCATCACGCGCGTCGCCCCTACCGATTCGCGGGTGCTCATCACCGGTGAATCGGGAACAGGCAAGGAGTTGGTTGCCAGCGCAATCCACGATGGCAGTCCGCGACGAGAACGTCCGTTCGTGCGCGTGAACTGCGCCGCGTTGCCTCGCGACCTTGTAGAAAGTGAGATGTTCGGGCACGAGCGGGGCGCGTTCACCGGCGCCACCCAGGCGCGCGCGGGGCGGTTCGAGCTCGCGCACACGGGAACGCTGTTTCTCGACGAGATTGGCGATCTTAGCGCGGAAGCCCAGGCAAAGCTGCTTCGCGCAATTGAAGCACGCGAAATCCAGCGAGTCGGCGGAAACAAGACGCTCAAAGTCGATGTGCGCGTAATCGCCGCAACAAATCAGGATTTGCAGGCCGCGGTAAAGTCGGGGGATTTTCGTGAAGACCTGTATTTCCGACTCGCCGTTCTTCCTATCGCGCTTCCGCCACTCCGGCAGCGCGCCCAGGACATCCCATCGCTCATCGCGCATTTTTCCGAGCAGTACAGAAAGCGGACAGGTCACAGGCCGCCCGTGTGGACCCGCGAAGCCGTCGAAGTGATGTGCGGATATTTGTGGCCGGGGAATGTTCGTGAGCTGGCAAATATTGTTGAGCGCGTGGCAATTCTGCATTCGCGTGCTCCCATATCGGCGCAAACGGTTCGCGAGATTCTTTTCGGTGGAGATGCGTCATCGATTGGTTCAGGCGAAGCCCCGGAAGAGGGTCAGGTTCAGCCTTTGAATGAAACGCTGGACGCCGTTGAGCGTCGCTTGATAATGCGCGCCCTCAAGTCGGCGAAAGGCAATGTCTCCGACGCTGCGCGAATGCTCGAAACCGATCGTGGGAATCTTTATCGCAGGATGAAACGCCTTGGGATTGCAGGTCAACCGGTGAAGCCATGAAGAGTGCAATAAGGATCATTACAGCTGTGGCTGCCTGCTGCGCGTCCGCCTCGGTGCTCGGTGCCCAGTCGCCGGACACTGCGGTTGCCGATAGCGGAATCAGCATCCGGTCTCTGTGGAGCGGATCCAGCGACCGGACTGGGCTGCGAATCACCTCCGGAAAGCGATACAACCGTGTTACGGGAATGCCAATCCTGTTTGGTCCCATCTATAGGGACAGTGGTGATAACGTCACTACACGCATTGCGGCGATGGGAATTCTTCGCAGCTCCAATAATTTTCGATGGGACAGCGAAAACATTGGCCACGCTGCTTCCGCTGGCTTCCGGTTCGGGCGCGAGCGAAAACTCGGATTCGATTTGCAAAGCTACGACTTCGTCGATGGCACCCAGTCCTGGCAAATGGGAGAACCGGAAGCCGGCCTTGCGGCCTTTTTCCTCCACCGCGATTACAACGATTACTACGGCAGGCATGGTGCGTCGATAGCCGGTTCGCTCGGTCTCGGCGCGCGTTCGCGCGTGCAGGCGGAGCTGCGGGACGAACGGTGGGCGTCGCGTAAAGTTCGTGACGTATTCACAATCGTCAGGAACGGCGAACCGTGGCGAGAAAACCCCCAGGTTGATGACGGCCGGGTGCACTTGGGGCTATTGACTGCGATGGTCGATACGCGAAACGATGCGTCCGCCCCGCTTTATGGCTGGCTGGTAAATGCCGAGTATGAAAACGCACGTGGAACCTTTGATAGCTTCGGGCCGACTTCGACCGGTGTGCGGTCCATTTTTCCAAACGATGTTCAGTACGGCCGCGTTTTCGTGGATGTTCGCCGCTACAACCGGATTTCGCCAAGCGATCAGGTCAACATGCGCCTTGTGCTCGGTGGCTGGCTGCACGGCGACGAACTTCCGCTTCAGCGGCGGATGTCTGT
>JACDDZ010000343.1 GCA_013816695.1 Gemmatimonadaceae bacterium | reverse complement strand
AGGCGATCGGGTGGCCTGTAAACGCCAAGCCGCAAGCCGCGGAAGGTTTGGCCGTGAATGCATTCGCCGTCGGGCTCGATCATCCGCGCTGGATTTACGTGCTTCCGAATGGCGACGTGCTGGTGGCGGAGACCAACGCGCCACCGCGGCCAGAGGATGGAAAGGGAATCAAGGGATGGTTCTTCCGGCACTTTCAGAAAAAAGCTGGCGGGGCTGTACCGTCCGCCAACCGAATTTCGCTGCTGCGCGATGCGAATGGGGATGGCATCGCGGAAACACGGTCAGCGTTTCTTCAGGGATTGCAGTCGCCTTTCGGAATGGCGCTGGTGGGCGAGACGCTCTACATCGCTAACAGCGACTCACTCGTGAAGTTCCCGTATGTTGCGGGAGCGCTTCGTATCGACACGCCGCCGATCAAGGTAGTAGACCTTCCCGGTGGAACGTTGAATCACCACTGGACCAAGAACGTTATCGCATCTGCAGATGGTTCCAGACTTTTCGTTGCAGTCGGTTCCAACAGTAATGTGCAGGAAAATGGGGCTGACAAGGAGCTTGGACGCGCAGCGATCTGGGAAGTGGATCCCGCTAAAGGAACTCAGCGGCAGCTTGCGTTCGGCATGCGCAATCCCGTGGGCATGGCGTGGGAGCCGGAAACAGGTGCTTTATGGATCGCTGTAAACGAGCGCGACGAGTTGGGTAGCGATCTTGTTCCCGACTACCTCACGGCGGTGCAGGACGGCGGATTTTATGGTTGGCCCTACAGCTACTTCGGTCGCCACCTGGATCCGCGCCCCAGTAATAAGCGTCCAGATCTGGTCGCCAGGGCCATCGTGCCGGACTATGCGCTGGGTCCACACACCGCGTCGCTTGGTCTCGCTTCCTCACAGGGGAATACTCTTCCGGAACGTTTTGCTCACGGAATGTTCGTAGGGCAGCACGGCTCATGGAACCGTAAGCCGCGGAGCGGATACAAAGTTATTTTCGTGCCCTTTTCCGGCGGAAAACCGTCTTCCGAATTGCCGATGGATGTTCTTTCAGGATTCGTCAAGACGAACGGCGATGCATTCGGGCGTCCTGTGGGCGTGGCGATTGACAAGCGCGGTGCGCTTTTGGTTGCAGACGATGTCGGAAATACTGTCTGGCGTGTGTCCAACACCGCAGGCCCACCAACGAAAATACAGAGGTAGCAAATTCAAGTCGCCTTCCAACGTTGAAGCTTTGACTTGATTCGCCCTGGGTTTCTGCTATTTCCGTTTTTCGTCACCCTGGCAGGCGCACAGGACCGGCCGGCCACATTGGATACGGTCCGCGTGAGCATTACTCGTGACTCCGCACTGTCCCCGCTACTCGTGCCGTTCGCGGTTTCGGTTGTTCGTCCTGATAGCACCCGTCCCGGCCAACGTCACTCGGCTCTGGATGAATCTCTTTTTCTGTTGCCGGGAGTGTTCGTCGCGAACCGGCAGAACCCCACGCAGGATCCCCGCATCAGCATTCGCGGATTCGGCGCGCGCTCTGCATTCGGTGTACGCGGAGTCCGAATACTATGGGATGGAATTCCTCTCACGTTAGCCGATGGGCAGACACCGGTGGACTATGTGGACCTGGATGCCATTGACCGGATAGAAATAATTCGGGGAAGCGCGGCCGCGCTGTATGGGAATTCATCCGGGGGCGTTGTCAATCTCGGAACGGCGCTGCCTGCCGATAGCAGCTTCGGTGTGCGTGTACGCCAGTCCAGGGAAGAAGGGGCGATGCGCCGTATGTCTGCACAGGTGAATGGGAGGAGCGACGTATTCGCTTTTCGCGCAGGCATCAATCACGCGTCGGGCAAGGGATTCCGCGATTACTCGCGCCTGCGCGCGACACGCGCATCCGCGCGGGCTACCGGCACCGTATTCGGAAACGATTTGTCGCTGCATCTGTCGGCTCTCAGCTTGCCGCTGGCGCAGAATCCCGGCTCGGTAACCCAAGCACAGATGCGGGCAGATCCACGAACTGCCGATCCGCTGTCTGTTCGCAGGAAAGCAGGGAAGACGGTCGAGCAGCGCCAGGTGGGCATCGGCGTTGGTCGAAAGATCGCTGATCTCGGCGTGAGTATTCTCGTTTACGGCGGGACACGCGACCTCAATAACCCGCTCACATTTGCGACAGTCACGCTCGATCGCACCAGTGGTGGTGCGACATTTCGCGCGGAACTTCCTGCTCGCCTGAAAAACTTGCGCGCCAGCTTCGCCGCTGGAATTGATCTCCAATACCAGAACGACAGCCGCCACGAATTCGAGAACTGCGTGGATGTTCCCGCTCCCGCTATATCGGCAAGATGCCCCGTCAAGGGCGGCGAAATGGGAGCCATCCGCCGCAACCAGCGTGAGATCGTCACCAGTACCGGACCGTATGCCAAGGCAGAACTGGATATCAATCGGCACACGCTTTTAAC
>JACDDZ010000038.1 GCA_013816695.1 Gemmatimonadaceae bacterium | reverse complement strand
TGCGAGGATAGAGCGGAGCAGCTCCGGGAAACTGGATCTTCCACCCTGCACTGTTTCCAGGCGCGGTGAGCACATAACGTGTCGTCACGCTGTCACTTCCTTCAACGCGGGCCGTCACGTCCCAAACACCGGCAACGTCAGCAAGTGAAATCGACGGAGTCGCTGCACGCACACATCCTGTCAGCAATACAGCGACGAGCGCGAGCCGTTTCATCTATTAAATGGCGTACTGCTATGAGATGGCGTACTGCTGCGTAACGTCCCGGCCCTGCGCTTTCACTACAAGCTTGAACTCGTCAGGCTTGAGGAGCGGATCGTCCCGCAGCTCCAGCGAAAAGCTCGCAGCCTTCTGGAGCTTCTGGGTAAGATCGCGCTCCTGCTCGAGAACGTACATCACAACGTCCGGATGCAGCTTCACAAGCAGGTTCTCCTTGCGGCCTTCCAGGACCATCTTGCGTACTGACCGCTCCATTCTTCGGACGATTGTCTCCGGCGTGAACACTCGTCCGGAGCCTCCGCACATGTCGCACGCAGCCGTCGAGCTTTGATAGTGACTCTGCCTCACACGCTGACGCGTCATTTCGATCAAGCCGAGATCGCTGACAGAGAACGCCTTGGTACGCGCGCGGTCGCGGGACAGGTGCTGTCGCAGCTCCTGCAGAACGCGATCCCGGTTCTGGCGCGTCTCCATATCGATGAAATCACAGACGATGATTCCACCGACATCACGAAGTCTCAGCTGACGCGCGATCTCGTGCGATGCTTCGATATTCGTTTTCAGGACTGTCTTCTCAGGATCCTTCTTGCCAGTGTAACGGCCTGAGTTCACGTCGATCGATACAAGCGCTTCAGTCGGCTCGATGATGATGTAACCACCAGACGGAAGGTTGCATCTCCGCTTGAACATGTCGCGGATCTCTGTTTCGATTTCCGTCGTGTCGAACAACGGCGCATCGCCCTCATGCAGCTTGACTCTTGGAATCAGGTCAGGCGCGATTCCCTTCAAATACTCGGTGATCTCGTTGAAAACCGGCTTGGAGTCGATTGTGAGACTATCAACCTTGGCACTGAACAGGTCGCGAACGAGTCCGCGTGTAAGTCCTGTCTCCCTGTGAACCAGCGATGGCGCCCGACCGAAGCGCGTCTTCCGCTTGATCTTCTTCCACATGTTGATCAGCGCATCCAGCTCGCGCTTGAGATTTTCCGGAGTTGCATCTTCGCTGACAGTGCGAACAATTACCCCGCCCGACTTCTCCGGCAGAATCTCCTGGACCTGCTGCCTCAACCTCGAACGCTCGGCGCCCTGCCCGATCTTCCGGCTTACGCCGACCTTGGAAGAATCAGGGATGTAAACGAGAAAGCGGCCGGCCAGTGACACCTGTGCCGTAACGCGCGGACCCTTTGTGGAAATCGGTTCCTTGGAGATCTGGACGAGAATCTCCTGGCCCCTTTTCAGGACATCCTGAATTGGCGGAGTTTTGGCGTTGCTCTTTCTTCGGCCGCGCCCCCCACCGTTTCCACCGGATGGCTTGGAGCCATTGGTCGGCTCGGCGGCTTCTTCAGCCTCCTCTACCTCAGAATCCGAATCGTCATCATCATGAACGTCATCAGCGTCATCATCGTCCTCGTCCTCGACTTCATGTACGAGGTCGGAGGCGTGAAGAAAGGCGCTCTTTTCAGTTCCGATGTCTACGAAGGCAGCCTGGATTCCTGGGAGGACTGCGTCGACCCGGCCAAGGTAAATGTCGCCGACCATTCGGCGTGAGTCTGGACGATCGACGAGCAGCTCAACGAGCTTCTCGTCCTCCAGAATCGCGATCCGCGTTTCGCGCGGACCAGCGTTTATGAGGATTTCTCTTTTCACTTGTCATCCACCCAGGTCCCTGGCCGGCGACTCGACGGTCAAAGAGGGGCGGATTCCACTAGCAGTGCGCGCATGTCTGCACGCGGGGTTTCTGTATGCCGAATGACAGTCGGCGCGCTCTGCCAGGCCATGTGGACGGGTTCCGCGAGTCGCGCGGTTGACCCCCATGTTGGCTGAGCCTGCAATCAGAGTGAAATGTAGGAGGGTCCTGAAGCTTTCCGCAATGCTGGCAAGGAGTTACGGGCATCGATGTTACCAAAGACCGCAGGTTTTACGGCGCCTGCCAAATCGCGGTAACTGCAGCTGAGCCTACGATGCTGCTGCAGTTAACAAAAAACAGTAGTCCTCAGATTCTGTCCGTCGCTCCATCGCTCCTGTCCGAAGTTAAAAAGACCCTGTCGCCCGGACGTAAAGCCAGATGCTAACGATAAAAAACGTCAGTCCGGCCTTCCACTCTCCATGCTTCATATAGAGGGCGAGGCTGAACGGGTTGGGGTCCCTGCCCTCTGGCTTCCAGGGGAGCACTCGCGGGACGAACGCCGGCACGTGAGTTGAGTATTCGTCGTACGAGTCCGGGAAGCGCTCGCCGATGTTCGCCTTCTCACGCTCCATCGTTGGCGCATAGATCAGCACGAAGAACGCAATGACCAGTAGCAGCATTGACCAATGCACCGCGAGTGCGAAGCCTGCCGCGATCAGAAAGCTGCCGAAGTATAGAGGATTCCGGGTGTGTGCGTACGGACCGCCGGTTGCGAGCTTTTCATTCTTGGAAATGTGGCCCGACGCCCAACCGCGAATGACAACTCCGAGCAATGCCACCGGAATTCCCAGTGCGAGACTCATGAGCGTTGGCTTCGCGAGAACGAGGTATGCGCCGCCGAGAATGAACCCCAGCGGTAGACGAAGCTTTTTGGCCCACTCGGAGTAGGTCAATCAGCGATCTCGCGGAGGAGTTCGCGGGCAATGACGATACGTTGTATCTCCGAAGTGCCCTCACCAATTTCACAAATCTTGGCATCGCGCATCATTCGCTCGACTGGATAGTCCTTGGTGTAACCGTAACCCCCATGAATCTGCACCGCCTTGATGGTCGCGCGCATTGCCAGTTCCGAGCAGAACAGTTTTGCGATTGCGGCTTCCTTGGTGAACGGCTTCTTGCGCTGTGCAAGCCAGGCAGCGTGATAGACAAGGTGCTTTCCAGCTTCGATCTCAGTCGCCATGTCGGAGAGCTGGAACTGGATTCCCTGGAAGTTCGAGATCGCCTGTCCGAACTGCTTTCGCAACGTTGAATACTTTAGCGCCTGCTCAAACGCGCCTTCAGCAAGCCCGAGCGAAAGTGCTGCGAGACCAATTCGCCCTGCGTCGAGTGTCTGCATGAAGTTGATGAAGCCCATTCCTTCTTCGCCGAGCCGGTTTTCTTCCGGGACTTCCACGTCTTCGAAGATCAGCTCGCGCGTATCGGAGGCACGCCATCCAAGCTTGTCTTCCTTCTTCCCTGACTTGAAGCCGGGCATTGGTGTCAGTGAGGAGTCGTGTCCCTTGCCCGTAACGGCTGCCTTATCCAGGTCCGTGGCTTCCTTGGTAACGATGAAGGAGCTGATTCCCTTGGTTCCCTTGCCTGGATCCGTGACTGCAGTGACGACAAAGATTTCGCCGACACCGCCATTGGTGATGAAAATCTTGGATCCGTTCAGTACGTAATGACCGTTCTTTTTTACGGCGGTTGTCTGGGTGCCTGCCGCATCGCTGCCAGCGTTTGGCTCGGTGAGCCCGAACCCGCCCAGAACTTTTCCAGAAGCAAGGATCGGTATGTAGCGCTGTTTCTGCGCTTCAGTACCGAAATTGAAGATTGGTGAGGTGCCGAGCGTCGTGTGGGCCGAAATAGTTATTGCGTGGGACGCATCGACCTTGGCCATCTCGTGGATGACGATGATGTAGCTGGTGAGGTCCACTCCCGATCCGCCAAGCTCTTCGGGCCATGGCATGCCGAGGAGCCCAAGGTCGGCCATCTTGCCGACTGTTTCCCAGGGGAACTCACCGGACTCGTCGAACTTCCTGGCGATGGGCGCGACTTCTTCACGCGCGAATTCACGGACCATGCTGCGGACCGCGAGGTTTTGTTCAGAAAAAAGAAAGGAATCGTCCATAGCCTTAAAGCTAATTCGATGGAATGGCTACTGCGCCAGGAAGTTCATGCCGATTCTGTTGAGTGGGACTGGCGGATTGTATTGAGAATCTGCTCGCCATACTTCTCCAGCTTCACTGGACCGATGCCGGATACATCCAGGAGCTGTGACTCGGATTTCGGCCGGATCGAGCACAGCTCGGCCAGGGTCTTATCGGAAAAGACGACATAAGGCGGAACCTTGTCGGCCCTGGCGATCTTCGTGCGCATCTCGCGCAGTGCTGCGCCAATGCGGTCGCTCTCCGGGTCGTCTGACGCACTCAGAGCCGTCCTGATCCGCTCACGGATTCCCTTTGTCTTCTTCCCTTTTCGGCCCGATGGTTTTGGTACTCCTAACTGCTTCACGTTCGCGGCCTCGTGAACGATGCCCAGACAGTTATCACACGCGCCGCACCTCGATCGGGCCGCCGGGTCGCCGAAATATTTGAGCACAAAACCCCGGCGGCATGCCTTCGTGTAAGCGTACAGCTGAACCATCTGCAGCTTGGATAACTCACTTGCACGCCGTTTGTCGATTGTCGTCCAATCGATGTTCAGCTGATGAAACGGTGTCGTTGCATCGTTCACACGGAAGCCTTCACCGATTCTTTCCCACACGAGTATCTGCCTGCTCTGCAGCGAGTCAAGGATCGGAATGACTCGTGATGCGCCGGCGAGACCGGGTGGAAGCGCGTCAAATGACATCAGCACCCCGTCGTGAAAGCGATCACCCCAAGTTCGCCAAAGTGTGCGAAGCAATCCAAGCTCCTGCGCGTCCCCGGGGCCGAGCTCCCGCTTGATGCGCGCGGGCGTCGCAAGCAGACGCACCCGCACCACCGATGCATTCGGGTCTACGCCACCCACAGCTCCGCTCACCGTAAGAATCCGCAGCGCTGACTCGATCTCCCTGGGGCTCGCCTTGCCTCCAATGGCATCGGGCAGGCTTTCCATATCGATGTTGATGCTCCCATCGTGTTCCGCCAACTGCCTGAGCCGGTTGTACACTTTCTCGACCTCCTTCTTCTCGGGATACGCGCCCTTGATAAAGAATTCGTGCGTAAACCGGTCGGGAAAGGAATGCAGCAGGAAGACATTCGCCGGGAGGCCATCCCGCCCTGCTCTACCGGCTTCCTGATAATAGGCCTCCAATGTTCCAGGCATCGAGTGATGCACAACCAGACGAACGTTAGGCTTGTCGATGCCCATTCCGAAGGCGTTGGTTGCGACGATTGCCCTGACGCGCTCGTTCATGAATGCATCCTGAACCTCGCGCCTGCGCTTGTCGTCGAGCCCGGCGTGGTACGCAGTCGCGTTGACTCTTGCTTTCTGGAGAATTGAAGTCACACGTTCCACGGTCTTCCGGGTAGCGGCGTACACAACAGCCAACCCCTCATTCCGCTGCAGCGTTTCGATCAGAAGTGCATCCTTCTCCGCATCGTTCTTCGCCGGAAGAACGTGATATGTAAGATTGATCCGGTCGAAGCCCGTAATGATCACTCTGGGCTCACGCAGTTTTAGCTGCTTGGCGATGTCAGTGCGAACTTCCGGCGTGGCTGTAGCGGTGAGCGCGATGGTTGGAGGGTTGCCGAGATCCGTGCGGACTTTGCTGACACGTAGATAGCTCGGCCTGAAGTCGTGTCCCCACTGGCTGATGCAGTGAGCTTCGTCTACTGCGAGGAGGGAAACACCGATTTTGCGAAGGCGTTCAGCAGTTCCGGGATTGTCAAATCGTTCGGGCGCCATGTAGAGAAGCTTGATCTCTCCATTCGCGGCGCGGGCCAGACGATCCTGTACGTCGTTGCTGGAAAGCGTGCTGTTGACGAAGGCTGCCGGCAAACCCTTACGCGTAAGAGCGTCAACTTGGTCTTTCATTAGAGATATCAGCGGCGACAGGACAACCGTCAGGCCGGGAAGCATGAGCGCGGGCACCTGGAAGCAGAGCGACTTACCGCCTCCGGTCGGAAGCACCACCAGAGTGTCGTGCCCGTCGAGAACTGACTCCACTGCGCGTTCCTGTCCTGCGCGGAAATCTGAAAATCCAAAGAATTGTTTCAGCGCGCTCCGACTCGTCACTTTTAGGTCTCCAGGCACAATAAAATCTGATCGCGTGTACGAGTCGAGTGCGTCGTAAATGCAAGGGGATGCCTATGCGCTACCGGTTTTGATCAAGCCTTAAAGAAGTACAACATACACGCGCGACTGTCGCGGTGCGCGCGGGGCTTTGGTATTACGAGGTTACGGAGTTGATTCTTTAAAACCCAGAACAGCTCCAAGCTTCTTTTCAGGCGTAAGCCTAAGTTATGACGGCAATAGAAACAACGCACCAACGAGCAACACTACTCTTACCTTCACTGTGGTTCCTAGCGCTACCTCTGGCACTTATCCTATTACAGTCACAGGTACAGCGCCCACCAGGACGACTAGCTTCAACCTCGTGGTAGAAGATTCTCCGGCAGTGGTGGTGACGTGTACCGCTACGCCAAACCCAGCCCTCCTTGGCACACCTATCACTTGGTCAAGTTCGGTAACAGGTGGAGTACCTCCATACACAAGCTATGAATGGACTGGCACCAACATTCCTGTAGGCACTGTTACACCTTCTTTCAGCATCACATATAAGACTATAGGGACTAAGACTGCTCAGCTAAGAGTGAGAGACTCGAACGAGATAGAAGGTACATGTAATCCAACAGGTACTTTGAAAGTAAACTTCAACCCAGCATTTGAAGAGTTTTAAAAAAGTGAAAAGTGAAAAGTGAATAATGAATGAATGCCTGAAGTGATGGGGGAAAGAAAAAAACCGCTAGCCAATATCTGGCTAGCGGTTTGTTATACGAGGTGATCAGAACCAAGAGAGGTTCGCGTTTATCTTTTTACTCTGGGCCCGGATGGCATCCTTAATCTGAGATCCCGCCACATCTTGTGCTGTAAACCACTTTGTAGTGGATTGATTGCTCGGACAAGCGCTGCTGCCCATCCAAGTAACCCACATACAAGTGTGACCCTCTCCCATTCCATGCATTACTTCATGGCCAAGGGTGTTCAAAAGATCCGGATAGGCATTTTTTCCAACATGGATGAGAACACTGTGGATCTCTCCAGCAACCGAGTTTGTAATAGCAATGCTTTGGTAGCTCTCACTGCTCTCACGAATGATCTTGATGACTCCTTCCGTAGGCAAAGTGTCTGCCGACCGTGTGCCCATGTCCAAGATACGGCCATGTGCTTTGTTCAAGCTGTCGACGATGAGCGCCGTGGAAGCAATGTCTGCTGCTGTCCAGTTCTGCCCCGCGTCATAAGGGTCAACTACTGACACCTTAGGGATGAATCCCACAGCCCAGCCAAGAGGAGCCATACCGCCGTTTTTCAAAAAGGCAAGCGGGTCGTTGGCACCAGATGGAGTGGTCAGAGCCGCTCTAGAAAGACAAGGAGTCTGCCCAGTGAAAGATCCTTCACGAATCTTCCAACAGTTGGGGTGCATGACACGCGCATAACGCAAGCCATTACCACCAGCCACAGTGTAGGAACGAGTCTCATACTTCGAGCCGCCGCGGAAGTTGAGCTTAATGCTCGCCTGTCCTGTCGGCACGATGAGTGAGAACCCAGCATCCCAAGCCGTGGGTTGTACGGTGACCGAGTCCGTCGACACTGCATCTACGAAGATATCCGTAGGCAGAAGATCGAGTGTGTCCGGCCGACCAATGACAACCGTGAGGGTGTCCTTGATCCGCACAGGTGGAGGTGTAACGCAGTTGCCTGCATTATCCTTGATCATTCCAGATGGAACCTCGGTCTGCGTACCCGCAATGTTCGGGCACACATCTGTTGGAGGAGGTGGGGGAGTAATCCCGCCGCCAGCTGCGCCGCCGCATGCTGCGCACACGAGAAGGCATGAGAGTCCTTTGAGGAATGCTTTCATGCTTGAATAAACTCCCCGACCGGAACACGAATGTCACGGCATATCTGCCTCAAGAGTGTCGGCGAGATATCGCGGCCGGAGTGGACCGGCACGGTAGTCAACCGTCCGTCTGAGTGTCTGAATTGCTTATGTGACCCACGCTGTCTGATCTCGACAAAACCCATTGCCTCGAGGCGAGTAATTACCTCGCGCGGTCTTAGAACGGGAATCGATCCCACGTTCCCTAAGCAACCAGAATTGTCTGCGTTCCGACAAACTCGGTTTCGAGCTGCGGCGACCCGCCATCCTCGAGCAACATTTCGACGACCTCTCGCAAATTCGCGTGAAGCTCGTCCAGGCTATCTCCTTGCGAGTGGGCACCGGGAAAACCTGGGACATGTCCTACATACAAATTCGTGTCGGAATCTCGCTCAACGACAGCTGTGAAGGTGCGCATTGGTTCTCCTGGCTAGACCGATCACAAGTTATATAACGATCCCAAGGTTAGCGAGCAAATATGGTCGGCTCGCAAGCGTGGGCGCGGTCAAATCTAGCCATTGGGGGACGGACTTTGGGATCATTTCGATGCGACTGCCATCACTCCTGAAAGACTGGAAAGGCAAAGGCGGACAGGAGCGACGGAGCGACGGACAGAATCCGAGAACTGCTTTTTCTTTGTTAACGACATCGCGCACGGACGGGTAAAAGTTGTTCCCCACAAGCGCTTTCCTCAGATTCTGTCCGTCGCTCCGTCGCTCCTGTCCGCAGTCAAGACCGCGGATCCATTTTCACGAAGCGAAGCAAAACTGCAGCAGCCAGAAAACCGATCGCCGCAAGCCTCAGCGCATTGCTGTTGCTCCTTATGCTCAGCCCGAAAAGAATGGCAGCAATAAGCGCGAGCGTAAGCTTTGCCGTCGTGAGCGATTTCACTTAATTGCAGCCGATGGAAGACCGAGCCGCTTCGCCTCGTCGTCAGGAACTTCGATGTACATGCGGAGCAGCGCGGTTGAATAAACCTTTCCCTGCGCGTCGGTTTTCAGAGAGAGTGTCCCGCCACCATCGAGCGCCCCATGCAAAAGGAAATTCAAGGCGCGCAAGTTCGGGATTTCGAAACGATCCACATCTCCCTCGATCGCACTCTGGAAGTGAGCAGCCACGCGTTCCTTCGTGACGTACCGCGCCAGCACATCGTACCACTCAGGCTTGAACGCGATTAATCCCACATTGGCGGTGTCACCCTTGTCGCCTGAGCGCGCGTGCGCAATATCAACGAGTCGCACCTTCACGCGACGATCCTCACATCAGTCGTCACCACTCGCTTGTCTATGAGCGCCGGCCAGTATGCGACAATCTCTTCAACCTTGGGTCTCCCGCCAGCAAATCCGGTTACACTGGGCGGTCCGTTGAGAACGAGGGGAGCTATTTCCCTCGTAAAACGCTCGACGGCCTTCTTGTCCTCTCCGCGAACACCCACACGCAGCTGGACCTCCGGGATGTCGCGCAGTTCCTCGGCGGAACGTGCAGCAAGCGACCCGTGCGTCGATGAGACTCCAACGAATTCGGTGAGAATCTTGTCGAACTTGAGGCCTAACGCCTCGAGCCGCTCACGAAGGATCTTGTCGGCGAGCTTGGCCTTGGCGAGAGCATCCGGCCAGGAGTACACGAGTGTCCCGACGGCCTTGTATCCCGCCCTGTATGCAATCGAAACTTTGAGCGTCGGCGTCGGCTCACTTCCCTTCACACCTGACACCTGAACCCTGTTGTCACCATCCTGCTTCAGCTGAATGGTGGCGAAGTCGGCAATCACGTCAGGGGTGATGTACCTGCGCGGATCGCCCATCTCGTACACAAGCTGCTCGGTCACGCTTGGAACCGAGACGCGTCCGCCAGTGTCGGGATGTTTTGTGATGACGAACGAGCCGTCAGCTCTCGCCTCCGCGATGGGATATCCAACGTTCGCGAGATCGGGAATCGTCTGCCAATCGATCAGGCAATTGCCGCCGGAGCTTTGCGCTCCACACTCGAGAATGTGACCTGCGACTATTCCAGCCGCCAGGTGATCATAATCTGTCTCGCCCCATCCGAATTCGAAACGCAGCGGAGCCATTGTAAGCGCAGTGTCCGTTGACCGTCCTGTGATGACAATGTTGGCACCCTGGCGTAACGCTTCGACGATTGGACCGGACCCTATATAGGCATTTGCCGACATCACCCGATCGCGTATCGTCGAAAGCGGCTCGCCCGTATCCATGTTTTTCAGAGGGTTCCCCGCACTGATCAACTCATCGATTCGGGAGAGCAAATCATCGCCCGTTACAACTGCCACCTTTACTTTGTCACCGAAGCCACGCTCCTTCGCGAGTGCCACAATAGCCTCGGCGCACGCAGGTGGATTCACCCCGCCTGCATTGGCAATGACTTTGACTCCTCTATTAGCAACGGCGGGCAGAACGCTGTCGATGGCACCGACAAAGTCGCGCGCATAGCCCATCTTCGGATCGCGCTCCTTCTGCTTCTGCAGGATCGACATCGTCACTTCTGCGAGGTAGTCGAGCATCAGATAGTCGACCTGTCCGCCCTCGACCTGCTGCCGCGGCGCTTCCAGTGAATCTCCCCAGAAGCCCTGACCCGATGCCACACGAACGATTTCCTTCAAGAACTTTCTCCAAGGTGCGGCGGCAATACAAACGGGCCGAGATGCGGCCCCGGATTCTGCATCGACGCACGCAGTGCGAACGCGAGCATCTCGCGCGTGTTTTCAGGATAAATGATTGTGTCGACAAAGCCGCGCGCACCTGCGAACTTCGCATTGAGCTGGTTCTCGTAATCCTCGCGCATGCTGTCAACTGACTTCTTCACATCGGCGGCAACGTCGCCGCCTTTCTTTTTTGCTTGTTCGATTGCGGGACCGTGAACGGCCTGTATTGCAGACTCGCCCTCCATGACAGCCATGCGCCCCGTCGGCCAGCTGAAAATGAAGTCAGGGTCGAAGCCCTGGCCGGCCATGGCGTAGTAACCTGCCCCCGATGCGTGATTGATTGTGAGCACAATCTTCGGAACGCGGGTCGTTGCCATCGCTTCGACGA
>JACDDZ010000037.1 GCA_013816695.1 Gemmatimonadaceae bacterium | reverse complement strand
CTACAACGATCAGGAGCTCGATCAGAGTAAAACCTTTCTTGTGGCGAGACATGTGGGACTCCGGGGTATGGGAACCAAGCAATGACGAGCTTGGCATGGAAAGGCAACCTGTGGTCCCATCAATCCCGATATCGCTAAGCTCCAGTAAACAATGACTTTAGCTCCTTCCCAGTCTTTGTATTTCCACGCTACGGCTGAGGCGTTTTGCCCCTTTCGTTGCAAAATGCAACGTTCAAACAGGCGTTTGTGTGGCACCCGTGCCATCCGAAAAGCGGGCGAGCTTTCTATGTAGCGTGGATGGATCGATACCCAGCACCTCGGCAGCACGCGTCTTGTTACCGCCGACACTGTCCAACACCCATTTGATGTATGCGCGTTCTATGGTTTCAAGTGATGGATTAGCCGGCGTTCGCTCTGCGACAAAGGGGACAGCCTTTCGGTCCAGCACTCGTTCAGGAAGTGCCGCCCGCACTATCCTCGCGCCGGGTGAAAGAATCACAGCGCGCTCAACTGCATTTTCGAGCTCACGCACATTGCCCGGCCAGCTGTAGGAGAGAAGAGCGTCCATCGCCTCCTGGTCCAGCTGCTTGAGATCTTCATCTCGCGCGACGGACGCACGATGCAAAAACGTGTCGATAAGAATCGGGATGTCTTCCGCCCTGCTTCTGAGCGGAGGGATGTGCAGCGCTATGACATTGAGACGATAAAAAAGGTCACTGCGAAATCTTCCGCGCTCAATTTCTTCCTCCAGATCGCGATTTGTGGCTGCGACCATTCGCGTATCGATGGGGACTGCATCTGTCGATCCGACGGGAATTACTTCACGATGCTGGAGAACACGCAGCAGCTTCACCTGTGTCGCCGGCGTTGTCTCGCCGATCTCGTCCAGAAAAAACGTTCCCCCGGCAGCAGCTGTGAAGAGGCCGGGCCTGTCGCGTGTTGCTCCGGTGAACGATCCGCGTGTATGACCGAACAGCTCGCTCTCGAGCAGGCTTTCGGGAAGCGCCCCACAGTTGATTGAAAGGAAGGAACCGGCAGCACGCGCTGACTTTTCGTGGATGTAGCGCGCAATTACTTCCTTTCCAGTCCCTGACTCGCCTTGAATCAGTACGGTGGATTCCGTCGGCCCTACAGTTTCGGCCATTGCGAGAAGATCCAGCCACGACTTGCTGACACCGGCGGGTCGGCCCGACTTGTCACGCCGGCTGATCTCCTTTTTCAGCGTGCGATTCTCGACCTTCAGCTGGCGGCTCTCCGCAGCACGCCGGATTATCGCAACCAGCTCGTCGTTCCTGAACGGTTTCTGTATGTAGTAGAAGGCGCCTTCATTCACTGCCTGCACAGCAGACTGGAGCGATGCCTGCGCGGTCATGAGAATCACCGGAGTATCGGGGTCGTTGGTCCGCACGGACGTGAGAACGTCGAGTCCCGTTACACCGGGCATTCGCACATCGGTCAGGACAATGTCCGGCTTCAACGCGTCTATCTGCGCGAGCCCCGCCTTTCCTCCCAACGCTGTGTGCGCAGTGAAACCCTCGGTACGAAGCAGGATGCGCACGGTCTCGAGAATACTGGCTTCGTCATCGATTACGAGGACGACCGGTAACGACTGTATTTCACCCATTTAGTGGACCCTTCGACGGCGACTTGGGAAGTACAATAGTGAATCTCGAGCCCCGCTTGCTGGCGTCGACGTGCACAAAACCACCGTGTGCCTCTACTGATCTGTGCACAACTGCGAGGCCCAGTCCGCTTCCGCCCGGCTTGGACGTAACGAACGGGTCGAATAAGCGCTCGCGCAGTTCCCTGGGAATTCCAGCGCCCTGGTCGATTACCCGAACGGCGACTGCGCCATCGCGAAAGTGCTCGCCGTCGGGAAGCTGATGCGCAGCGAGCTCGCCTGCTTCGATCCGAACCTCGCCGGCGTGCGGAGACGCCTGCACTGCATTCAAGAGCAAGTTCACGATTGCACGGTGCAGCATGTCCTCATCGCCGCGCACAACCAGCTCTCGCCTGGGAAGCACGATCTTGAACTTGATTGCCTCATCGCTTTGTGTGCGAGCCACGTCGGTCGCATTGCGGACCAGGGCGGCGATGCCGAGATCGTCCACTCGCGACACGCTGGGCCGCGCAAAGTCGAGGAACTCGGATAACAGTCGCGACAGGCGATCCGACTCACGCTGTACAAGCGCGCTCAGGGTCCTTTCGTCCTCGTTCGCCGCCGGCACACGTCCAAGCTGCTCGGCAGCGCTGCGAATGGAGGCGAGCGGATTCTTGATTTCGTGAGCGAGCGAGGCACTGAGCTCCGCTACTGCTTCGAGTCTTTCCGCGCGCACGCGAAGAGTGTCGAAGTCCTGTTCGCGAAGCTGAAACGCGGCAAGCTCGGCGGCCATTTCCGCATGCTCGTCTCCCGCCTGGCGCAGCTTCGCGACTATATACCCGCTACCAAGTGCGACACTGATGAAGACGAGAAGCTGCAGGAAAACCGACGCCTCGAGGACTGATGGATGTCCCCAAATGGTTTCGGCGAGGTAAATCGCGCCGACAAGAGAAGCGATAAGGAGCGTGCCCGCCTGCGGAAGCAGGACCGCACCGGTGACAATGACAAGGATGTAAACAGGTGCGAACTGCGAGTACGACTGTTCCCATGTCAGGTGAACGACCGCTGTTACCAACGCCACATCGAAGACGACTTGTATGTAGGCAAATGTCGGCGTGATAAGCCGCCGGCGAATGTCCGTCTGATAGAACGAATAGGCCGTGACCACCGCGGTAATCGCCAGTACCCACGTGGCGAATTGAGGCTGGGTTCCTCCTCGTACCGCCCACGCGACAAACGCTGCGACGAAGATGCCCGCTGCCAGCGCAGTTCTCCCGAGATAAACCATCCGGAGGATCCGGCGCGGATACAAGATCAACGGAAGTGCCCGGGCATCGGGGAAAAGCGCCACAGTCCTCGTTAGCGAATGTCTTGCAAAATGCAAGACTCTAGAGTGAACGTCAACGCCCTTTAGTGGCTAAATTTCAGTGAATGCCATCGCTTTTATTGCTGCAGGCCGTCGATCCCGTGGGGTCTCCAGGAACCGGTCTGAGCTTGGGAATTGTGCTCCTGCTCGTTCTCGCCAATGCCTTCTTTGTTGCGGCTGAATTTGCCCTCATTGCGGTGCGGCGGAGCCGCATTGACGAGATGGTCTTGGCCGGAGACTCGGCGGCCAAGCGCGTGCAGCTGGCGCTCCAGCATCTCGACCGGTACATCGCGGGCACGCAGCTTGGCATCACCATCGCGTCACTCGCACTCGGCTGGGTTGGTGAGCCAGCCATTGCCTACCTCGTGGATAAGACCCTTTTTGCCTTCGGAGTAGCACTGGCGCCATCGGCTGCCCACAGCGCCTCCGGAGTGATCGTCAGCTTCTTCGTTTTGACCTTCCTCCATATAGTTCTGGGCGAACTTGCGCCGAAAAGCCTGGCTCTGGTCCAGCCGGAAACCGTGAGCCGAATAGTCGCCGCCCCACTGATGCTTTTTTCGAAGCTCATGTCGCCGCTGATCTGGTTCTTCAATGGGGCAGCGAATGCCCTTCTCCGTCTCTTCGGAATCAGCCCGACCTCAGAAGCTCAGAGTCATTCGCCCGAAGAACTTAGGCTGCTCGTCATGCAGGCCCGGGCACACGGAACGCTGGACGAATCGGACAGCGCGATGCTGGCTGGTGTTTTTGATTTTCACCACAAGAAGGCGCGCGATGTCATGCGCCCGCGCACCGAAATCGTCGCGCTCGATATCGAGGCCACTGAAGAAGAAGTCTGGACGATTCTCCGTCACGAGCGGTATTCGCGCTACCCGGTGGTCCGGGAGTCGCTCGATGACGTAGTAGGTGTTTTTCTCGCGAAGGATCTCTGGCTTCATGCGGGCGGGACCCCATTCAGCCTGAGCGCATTTGTGCGCGAACCGCTCTACATCCCGGACAGTCGGCCGGCCGAGCGCGTGCTGGATGACCTGCGGCGGACGCGGGCGCACATGGCAGTTGTACTGGATGAGTACGGTGGGACCGCTGGCATTCTCACCATGGAGGACCTCATCGAGGAAGTAATCGGCGACATCTCCGATGAGTACGACATGGCATCGCGCACAGCCATCGAGACCGATGGCGTCCTTGAGCTTGACGGGACCATGTCCCTCATCGACGTGCGGTCGGACCACCGGGTTCAAATTCCCGATGGGGATTGGAGTACGCTCGGAGGTTATGCCTTTGCGCAGCTCGGTCGTCTTCCCAGAATGGGTGACCGAGTCACTGTGCCCGGCGGTGAGATGGAGGTAATTGCAATGGATGGGAGGCGGGTGGCTGCGTTGAGAATTCATCGTCGCGGCGGTTCCGTGCAAACATTGGAATCGACAGCAAATGGCGAAGCTTCAAAAAGCCGCTAAGTGGTGATGTCACATAAAGTTTGCTATTGCAAAACACACGGTTATTTCCTTTATTTGAGCCGTGTAATTTCCCCTGCACTCTATAGTACATGGCGTTGAAGATGCGGCTTGGAGACAGACTCGTTGAAAACGGGCTCATCTCCTCGCAACAACTTGAGAAGGCGTTGGCCAAGCACGCGATCACCGGCGAGAAGCTGGGGCAGACACTCGTCGCAATGGGATTCCTCCAACAGGATGATCTCATGAAGACACTGGCTGCAGACGCGGGCATTCCTTACGTGCTGCTCACTGATGTCGAGCCGGAACACTCGGCGATTGCGATCGTACCCGAGAACATCGCGCGCCGCCACACAGCGCTTCCTCTTCGGCAGGAAAATGGACGCTTGCTTGTCGCGATGGACAATCCGTTCGACATGGAAGCTGTGACGGCGATCGAACGCGCTTCCGGTCGCCCCATAAAAGTTGTTGCAGCTCCGCGCGACAGCATCACCTCTCTGCTCCGCCGGGCTTATCACGGAGACCTGGCATTTACCCCGCCGGCACAGACTCCCCCGCGCGCGGCAGGCGGACAGCCGATACCTCCCAGTATTGCCCCGCCCCGTACTGCCGCACCTGGTCCGCGCGACACGCGAAACGCTGAGCCTGAAGAAGGTGCGAGTGCCGCGAAGCTGGTGGACGAAATTATCACACGAGGCACAGCGCTCGGCGCAACGGACATCCACATTGAGCCGTTCGAGGAAGTGACGAAGGTGAGATACAGGCTGGATGGTTTGCTACAGGAAGGAGCCACATATCCGCGCGCTCTTCAGCCAGCGATCATGAGCCGCATAAAAATCATGTCAGGGCTGGATATCGCGGAGACGCGCCTCCCGCAGGATGGACGTGTGAGGATTCGTAGCGATGGGCGGCACATCGATCTTCGCGTCTCGACTTTTCCAACGCTGCACGGTGAAGACCTCGTGCTGCGCATTCTTGATCGCTCCCGCGTTTCACTAAACCTCGAGCGCCTCGGAATCGAGCCAGAAGATCTGCATCTGCTCAGAAACGCATTTCATCGTCCGCACGGAATCATTCCTGTCACCGGGCCAACCGGATCAGGAAAGACGACGACACTGTATTCGGCCATGGTGGAGTTGAATAATCGCGAAAGCTGCATCATCACTCTTGAGGATCCGATCGAGTACGAGCTGGCAACAATTCGCCAGTCACAGATCAACGTCCGCGCGGGACTCACCTTCCCGTCGGGACTGAGGTCAATTCTCCGGCACGATCCCGACACCATTCTGGTCGGAGAAATGCGCGACGCCGAGACCGTCCAGATTGCGCTTACGGCAGCACTTACCGGTCACCTGGTGCTCACCACGCTGCACACGAACACAGCCGCCGGTGCAATTCCCCGACTGCTGGATATGGGAGCGGAGCCATTCGTGCTCGCCTCCGCGGTGCTGCTCGTAGCTTCCCAGCGACTTGTCCGCGTCTTGTGCAAGGAATGCAAGACCCCGACAGAAATCACGGCAACTGTTCGCGAGCGGTTCGGGCTGGAAGGCGTGCAGCTATTTGGAATTCGCGGCTGTCCTTCCTGCCGCCAGACCGGCTACAAGGGCCGCATAGGAATATTCGAATTTCTTCCGATCACCGAGGAGATCGTGAACGCCATTTACGACCGCCGTCCTGCCGAAGAGATTCACAGGATTTCCGGTCGTCCGACATTGTTGCAGGATGGAATCAAGAAGGTCAAAGCTGGCATTACTACCCTCGATGAATTGTTGCGCGTAACGGTGGGATAGAGGACGAGTGCCTGACTACTGGTACAAGGCGTTGACTGGCGCAGGGGTGGTGGAACAAGGCTTCATCACAGCGCCGGACGAGTCGGAAGTTGAGGAACGGCTCCGCGCGAGCGGCAGCTTTCTCATGGAAGCGCGCGTCAAGGACAAGCCCAAGACGCTCTCAAAGCACACAGACGGAAAGGTACCGCGGCGTGAATTGCTCGCATTCATGGAATATCTTGCGAGTTCTGTACAGGTCGGTATGCCGCTGCTCACGACGCTGAGCGATGTCGAGGCGCGCCTCGAGAGTAAGAAGCTTCGCAAGATCATCGGGGAAGTAAAAGACGCGATCTCAGAGGAGGGACGAAGTCTTTCCGAAGCGCTCGCCCAGCACCCGCATGCATTCCCCGACCTTTTCGTAACGACCATACAGGCTGGAGAGGCAAGCGGTCGCCTGGACTTCGTGCTGATGCAGCTTGTGGAGTATCTCGACTGGCAGGAGACAATTAGCGGCCAGATTCGGCAAGCGACGATGTATCCGATGATAGTGCTCGGAGCAATTGGACTTCTTGTCCTGATTCTCGTTGGCTACGTGTTTCCGAAAATCATTCCTGTCCTTGCCAGCCGCACGACGACCCTTCCGCTGCCTACAAGGATTGTGATGGCGGTGTCGTCGTTCCTTCGCGCCGAGGGAATAATAGCCCTCATTGTTATCGTTGCTCTTATCGTTGTTTACAAGGTTTTGAGAAAGCGCCCCGGGCTTGGAACTATTGTGGACGGTTTACAGATCCGCATGCCGATTGTCGGGGATCTTATTCGCAACGTGAATATGGCGCGCCTGGTAACCTACTTCGGGCTGTTCTATCGCTCCGGCGTTGAGATCATCCTTGCTCTCACGCTGGTAGAGCGACTGATTGCGAACCGCGTTGTCGCGACTGCCGTGCAAAACGTCCGTCTGCAAGTCGAAAGCGGTGAAACGCTGGCGAGCGCTTTTGGACGGAATCCGATTTTCCCGCCCATGGTAGTGAGAAGCGTGGCACTTGGTGAATCAACCGGACAGCTGGATGATTCCCTCGGCAGGGCGCAAGCCTTTTACCAGCGGGAAGTACCGAGTGCCGTCAGGAGAATGATTACCGCGCTGCAACCAGCGCTCATTCTTGTGATGGGAAGTGTGGTGCTCCTCGTTGCACTTGCGATGATCCTCCCGATTCTTTCCATCTACCAGTCCATCGGGGTTCGCAAGTGAAACCGGGAACTTCGACCAGAACTTTTGCGGCTTTCGTCGAGCGCAATGGACTTCAGCTGATTGAATTCCAGAAGCATCGCGACCGCATCGATATTCTCGACCGGGTGGACGTGGCGGGAGACTATTTGTCGTTATCCGATGCTGCGGAGGCACTCTCGAAGGTTTTGAGGGATATGGGGGCGGGAGATTCGCGACTCTGGATGACCCTGCGTGGACTTGGCAGCTCACACCACATTCTCGTGCTGCCGCAGGCGAAGCCCGAGCTTCTTCAGCCCGTTGTAACACGCGAAATGCAGCGCCTGTATCCTGACCTCGAAAACCCAATCGTTGGTTTTGTTTCTGGTGAGCCGCTCGACCGTCGCGCGCGGTCGCGGCCGGACGTCGGCACTCCTCCGCAGGAAGTTCTCGCTGCTGCAATTCCGCACGCGGCAATGGATTCGCTGATCGAGATTCTCGGACGTGATCGAGTCGAGCTTCAGCATGTCACTGTTTTGCCGCGTGTCCTCCAGCGTCTTTACGCCGAACATCCCTCACCCGACGCACCTTCGGTCGTTGTGATCATGCTGCGCAGCGGTCCGCTCTTCGGATTTTTCTTCGACAAGCAGATGAGACTCGTCGTGGAGCCGCCAGCTGAGCGCGACACGGATAGTATTGCACCGGAATTTGTGATCGAGCAGCTGGAGCGCGGGAACCTGTACCTGCGCCAGCAGTTTCGCGGCGCCCAGATTTCACGTCTGCTTCTTTCTGCCGAGCCCGCGGAGTATGGTCCGCTTTCGCGGGCAGTTGAAGACGGCATGGGGTTGATTGTCGAGCGGTTTGCCGCACAGATAGGACCGAGTGCGGCTGTTGCGGCAATGGGCGCAGTTCTGGACTCGCAGGATGGTGAGGGACTGAACCTCTTTCCTCTCGGAGAGACCAAAAAGAAGACTGCAGAGCGAACCACTCGACGTGTCGCAATCGTGGCTGCCGTGATGTTAATTCTCATCTCGTGGTGGTGGGCCGGCAACGGCGTCGCAGCCGTGACGGGCTGGAAATCGCGTATCAGCACGCTTACAACCGCATTGAACCGCAGGGCCTCTCCTCTGCAGCCACTCCGCGAAGTCTCGGATAAAAGACGGGAGACGCTGCAGGAGCTTGCCGCGATTCAGCGAGTCGGCGATGAGCGGGCAAAGCTGCAGCGCCTTTTTGACGGGTTGTCGCTGGCGTCTCAGAGTGGAGTATCAATCACGAGATTCACCGCTCGGCGCGACCCATCCGGATGGAATGCAACTGTTTCAGGAAGCGCGTCGTCGTATTCTGCATCCGCGGCCGTGGGCTCAGTTCACCGCTTCTACCGTGAGCTTCCCGTTTTTCTGGGAAGTTCCTCGATCACTCTCGACAGTTTGCGCTGGTCCGATCCCTCGGCAGATGGAGCACCTACAACGATTTCGTTCGACATGAGATTCGTTGCACCCCCCATTCCGACAGATTCGACCGCGGCTACGGGAGGTACGCAATGAATCCCATCGTTGCCAAGATCCGGGATTTTGTCCGAACTCAGCGGTTCTGGCTTGAGCTTGGCGTCTATCTCGTTTTGGGAATCGGGAGTGCGGCGTGGATAGGGACGCGGGCCTATCGTGAAGCCGCCATCCTGAAAATCGAAGGCCAGCGCCTAGAAGGGATGCGTGTATCCGCCGACAGATGGATCACGACCTTCCAGCCCGCCACAAGTAGTGAAATATTCGCCTGGCAACGAGTAGAGTCCGGGTTGCATCAGCTCGGCGCGGGACAGGATTCCCGCCTCACCCTGGTGGAAGTGATCACCCGCCGTGCCGAGCGTGCCGGGCTCCGGAATGTGCGAACGACGATTATTTCGTCTGACTCGATTGCGGCTGTCCCGAGAATGGGTGGTGGCAAGGTCACATTCGGTGTTGCGAACTATTCCATAGGCGTTGATGTTAAGGGAAATCTCGCCGCTACCCGAGTCTTTCTCGCCAGCCTGCCGCCAGCTGTCAGTGTGCAGTCAATAGTCATGACTCATGCTGGTCAGACGACGGGGACCCATGCAGTGCTCACAGTGTATCAGGCGGTAAGTGATGTCACCGGCTAGGAACCCATACCTTCGCATTGGAGCGGTGGTCCTGTTGATTGCGACCGTCACCTTTCTGGCCCAGTCGGTTTTGAAGCGAACCGGGGACGCACCTATCCTCTCGTCCGTCATTCCGACAGCCGAGAACATGGATTCCCTTGGACGTTACCTGGCACCGCTGCAGGCCACAGCAGTTCCAGTACTGGACAACGTCTCGCAGCTCCGAATCGATAATTCCGATCCATTTAGAAGCGAAACCGATTCAACATCGGAGACGGTGCCTCAGGCGGCAACGATCCTGACACCGCCGACGCAATATGTGCTGAGCGCCATTTTGATTTCGACCGACAATCGTCTCGCAGTTGTAAATGAAACGCTCGTAAGTATTGGAACAGTTTTGCCGGGTGGAACGCGGGTTACCGCGATAGAGCCGGATCACATAGTGATCGTTGCGCCGAGCGGTATTCGCCGGATGCTGACGGTCAAGGATGCAAATGGCTGATGAGCATTAATTCCGTATCATTCCCGAGATATGTGCGTTCCCTTGGTGCCTGCGGAGCTCTACTCGTTTCGTACGGGTGCGCGTCTTCCGGCACTACGCTTCCTCCGGTTCGAACCGAAGTAGGTGTTCAACCGATGGCCCAGCCCCGACCGCTGAATTCTGTCGTAACAGGCGGAGATTCCCTGCCGGGGCTGTCGGTTCTTGCCGGTACGCAAATATCGGATGGAGTTGCCTCCCGCCGTATCGACAAGCTCGATGCGGTGAATCAGGATATTCAGCTTGTTCTCAGAGGTCTGGCCGCGAACTACGGGATGAACCTCGTGATCGAGCCGGAAGTAACCGGCGTCGTCACGACAACGCTCCAGAACGTTACGCTTCGTGAGGCCCTGGCAAGCATTGTCACTCCGCAGGGGTACACGTTTGAAATTACGAATGGCGTCCTGAGGGTAGGTGGTGCGCGGTCGCAGACTCGGATCTTCACGCTCGATTATGTCGCCCTGAACCGAATCGGCTCTTCCAACACATCCGTTTCGCGCAGCATTGGTGGTGGAGGAGGTGGAGGGAGTGACCAGATTTCCAGCACCACGGTCGCAGACCTCTGGGACGAAATTCGTGTGGCTCTGGACGGACTCATCTTCGACGAAGCGGTTGTGGGTCAGTCGGAATCCAGCACGCCATCGGTCATTTCCACCGGATCAAGCGCACAATCGCAGAATTCCGGGCTCGGAGGTCAGAATGGAGTGGGCGCTGGCGGGTCGGGACGCGCCTTCAGCCGGGCCTCGGCGGGAAGACGTCTGATAATAAATCCGATAGCCGGGACTATCATGGTCACAGCACCGTCGGCGAAACTGACCGAGGTCGCTGCTTTCATCAACGCGTTCGAAGCCTCGGTTCAACGTCAGGTGCTGATTGAAGCAAAAATCGTCGACGTGAGTCTTACGCGAGAATCGAATTTCGGAATTGACTGGAGCGCAGTGATGAGAATCAAGAACCTGAGCCTCGGCATTGCGCAGACACTTTCGACGTCGACGAGTGGCGGGATTCAGCTTTCTCTCTCGGGAGGCGGAAATCAGATTAATGCGGTTCTGCGAGCGCTGCAGAGTCAGGGAACCGTAAATGTTCTTTCC
>JACDDZ010000342.1 GCA_013816695.1 Gemmatimonadaceae bacterium | reverse complement strand
GTGCCGCGAAGCCCGAGAAGAAAAAGCGCGAAAAGAAATCCAGAGCCGAAGTCACGGCCGACATTTCCGATCGCGTGGCTGCGGCGATCAACCTGACTGCGAATACCGGCGACCTGTTGTCGGATGACGCACTGCCGTCTCCGGAGCTGCTCACACCGGCCCCGCCCAGAAACGCGGAAGCTGGCAAGCGCGAGCTCGACCTGATGGGACAGAAGCTGATGGATGCTCTCCGGACCTTCAAAGTTGAAGGCGAGCTCATTGGCCGGACAACCGGGCCGGTGGTCACCCAGTATGAAGTTGCGCCTGCGGCCGGAGTGAAGGTTCGCCAGATCGCGAATCTCTCCAACGATCTCGCGCTCGCAATGCGGGCGCAGAGCATTCGCATCGTCGCACCAATTCCGGGCAAGGGTGCCGTCGGCGTAGAGGTCCCGAACCCGAATCCTGAAATCGTTGCATTCCGCGAGATGCTCGAATCCGCCGCATTCTCGGGCGCGCGCGCTGCGCTTCCGATCGCACTTGGCAAGAATCTCGAGGGCAAGGCAGTAGTCGCCGATTTGGCGAAGATGCCGCACCTGCTCATAGCCGGCGCCACGGGATCGGGAAAATCCGTCTGTATCAATACAATCATCACGAGCCTTGTTTACAGGCACACATCCAAGACGTTGCGGCTTCTGCTCGTAGATCCCAAGATGGTCGAGCTGTCCGTGTACAACGTGCTTCCGCATCTGCGCCACAAAGTCGTGACCGACAACCGCGATGCAGCAGCTGTGCTCAAGTGGGCCGTGTTCGAAATGCAGGAGCGGTATGAGCTCCTTGCTGCCAATGGCGCTCGCAACATCCAGGACTTCAACCGCAAGGTCACCGAGGGCGCGAAGCTCAAGCGCCCGAAGAACATCGACATCGCATTCGAGAACAGCGACTACGAAGGTGGGATTCTCCCGTACATAGTGCTTGTGATCGACGAACTCGCCGATCTGATGATGACAGTGCAGGGCGAGGTGGAAACTCCGCTTGCGATGCTGGCGCAGAAAGCGAGAGCAATTGGCATTCACCTCATTCTCGCGACGCAGCGCCCGAGCGTGAACGTCATCACCGGACTGATCAAGGCGAACTTCCCGAGCAGAATCGCTTTCCGCGTGGCATCACAAGTCGACAGCCGCACGATTCTCGACGGCATCGGTGCAGAAGCGCTGCTCGGCAACGGTGACATGCTCTTCATCGCCCCCGAAAAGTCCGAGCCAGCAAGACTGCAAGGTGCCTACATCTCGAGCGAGGACACCGAGCAGCTCATGACATGGTACCAGGACAGACGCGACGCCAGGAAGCAGATGCTGGAAGACCACGGCTTCATGACGGTCGCGGATGCGCCGAGCGAAGAGGACATTCTGGACGCCGTGCGAAAACGTGAGGCTGAAGCAGGTGCTGGCGGCGACAACGATGACATCAACGCGGATGATCGCGACAAGCTGTTCCGGGAAGCCGCAGAAATCGTGATTCAGCACCAGCAGGGAAGTACATCTTTGCTGCAGCGCCGACTGAAGGTTGGATATGGCCGCGCCGCGCGCATCATCGACCAGCTGCACGCTGCGGGAATTCTCGGTCCCCCGGACGGGTCGAAACCGAGAGAGGTGTTGAAAGGCCTTGGAGACCTTGAGAGCATAACCCCGAATTCCTGATTGAAGGCGGTGGTTTAACTACGCGCCAGTCAAGTTGGTAAGTCAGTATTCCGGCAAGGCGATAGCATTCGTTGTGTGACGCGCGACAGACAACAGCTCGGAATGGAGGGCGAAGGAATTGCCGCGCAATGGCTGGTTTCTCATGGCTGGGTGATTCTTGAGAGCAGGTTCAGGAGTGGCCACCGGGACATCGATCTCGTTGCGGCACGAGCGAGGGACGAAGGCGGTCGCACGGTTGCCTTCGTTGAGGTAAAGGCAAGGAAGTCGACCCAATTCGGCGGGCCAATTGCCGCGGTGAACTGGCGAAAGCAGCGCGAGCTTGGTCGCTCTGCGTCCGTGTGGATCGCGCGGCACCGGCGCGAAAATGACGAATACAGGTTCGATGTCATCGGCGTCCTTGTTCAATCCGGACGCGTCAGCGTATCGCACATCGAGAATGCGTTTTCGCTACCCGCGAACCGGTAGTGCGAGGACGTGAATGCGCAAAGACGTTGGAGGGCGGCTGGTTAGGTTTTAGATTGCCCGCATAGTGACAAACCCAAACGCCCTGGCGACTTCCCCCCTTGACCTTTCAGCGATCGTCCTTTGCTACAAGGCTGGCGAGGGCGTTCGAAAGGTCATCGAACCTTTGTACGCCCAGCTTAAAGACTCGGGAGTAAGATTCGAGCTCGTCCTCGTCGCCAACTTCTGGCCGGGAAGCGGCGATGTCACTGCCGAGGTGGTTGAGGCATTCTCGCGGCAGAATGAGCATGTGAGAACCGTGATTCGCCAAAAGGAAGGCGACATGG
>JACDDZ010000341.1 GCA_013816695.1 Gemmatimonadaceae bacterium | reverse complement strand
TGAACCGCCGAGCTGATCATCCAGCTCCTTGAGCGGTCTGTCCAGCACCGCTGAATCGTGCAGCGCGACGACAACGAATTTCGCCGCCGCCGTTCTGAAATCCGGGGGCGCAGCAGAAAACCTGGGAGCCATTATTTCACCTTCTTGCTGCGCACTACTTCATTCCGCGGATGACGGCGTCTCCGAATGCCGAAGTTGAGATCTCCGTCGAGCCGGGCATCTGACGCGCGAGGTCGTACGTCACCTGTTTCGCCTTGATCGCGTTCTCCACTCCCCTGATGATCAGCGTTGCGGCTTCATTCCAGCCCATGTATTCGAGCATCATGACTCCCGAAAGGATGACACTCCCGGGATTGATCTTGTCGAGACCTGCGTACTTGGGCGCTGTGCCGTGGGTTGCCTCGAACACGGCGAGTCCATCACCGACATTACCTCCAGGAGCGATTCCGAGTCCGCCAACCTGCGCGGCGGCAGCGTCAGAGAGATAGTCTCCGTTCAGGTTCGGGGTTGCAATGACCGAATACTCCGACGGCCTAAGAAGCATCTGCTGGAACATGGAGTCAGCAATTCTGTCGCGCATGACAACGCAATCTGCCTTTGCATTGCTCCCACCCTGCGAGCGATCCTCTTCAGTGCAGGTCGCGTTCGAGAACTTTTCGTGCGCGACTTCATAACCCCAGTCGCGGAAAGCTCCCTCCGTGAACTTCATGATGTTGCCCTTGTGCACAAGCGTCACTGATTCACGGCACTTTTCGATCGCATAGCGAATGGCCATTTCAACGAGGCGCTTGGAGCCGAACTCGGACATTGGCTTGATGCCGATCGCAGACTTCTCACGCATGTCCTTGCCCAATTCGTCCTTGATGAAGCGCCTCAGCTTGTCGGCTTCAGGACTGCCGGCCTTCCACTCGATGCCCGCGTATACGTCTTCGGTATTTTCCCGAAAAATCACGACATCAACTTTCTCGGGTTCCTTTACCGGCGCGCCAACACCCTCGAAGTAACGGACGGGGCGAATGCACGCGTAGAGGTCGAGCACCTGCCGAAGGGTGACGTTGAGCGAGCGGATTCCGCCGCCCACAGGAGTCGTCAGCGGACCTTTGATGGAGACGCGAAACTCCTGCATCGCATCCACGGTCTCCTGTGGAAGCCAGTCGTTGTAGCTCTTGAAGGACTTTTCGCCGGCGAACACTTCCATCCAGGCGATTTTTCGCTCACCGGAGTAAGCCTTCTCCACAGCAGCATCGAAAACTCTTACTGAGGCACGCCAGATATCCGGTCCAGTTCCGTCACCTTCGATGAACGGAATGACGGGATTGGACGGAACGCCGAGCGCACCATCCTTGAACGTTATTTTTTCCCCGTTTGAGGGGACCGCTGCGAGCTTATACGTCGCCATACTTGTGGTTGTTGTAGGAAGCGAAAGTTAGGCGACGCGGGAATTTTTTGCGAGTCGCATCCCTATTAAGTGTCAAACACGGATAGAAATGTCACCGCTATATACACGGATTGAAGCGTCACCCTCGGTGGGGTCGCCGGACTACTTCAAGCAGTTCTACGGGCGAGACTTCGTTTGACTGCGGACAGGAGCGACGGAGCGACGGACAGAATCTGAGGGTTTTAGATTGAACGACGAACCCGGTTCCGGGCGTGCAGTTACCCCAAAATGCAGTTCTCAGATCTTGTCCATCGCTCCTACGCTCCTGTCCGCAGTTGATTTGTCGTTGACTTCATGTTCGGAAGGTCCTCTACCACAAAAAAACTCCGTTCACAAGGAACGGAGCCAAAAGCAAATGCCCGGGGCGGGACTCGAACCCGCAAGACCCTGAGGTCGGAGGATTTTGAGTCCTCTGCGTCTACCAATTCCACCACCCGGGCGCGCTACACAATGTAATATTTCGGCGCCCCGCAGTGTAACTACTCCGGTGGACCTCTTCGCCCACCGCCCTGCGCGCGATTTCTGCGCACCTGCTCCATCCGCTGCCGCATCTGCGTCTGCAACCCGAAATATTGGGCCCGCTGGCGTGGGGTCAGAAATTTCCTGAGCTCGTTCTGCTCCGACTCCATGAGATCCAGCCGGCGGCGCTCGAGAAGCAGCGTCGAATCCAGGAGGGCCGCGATACGATCCTGCGATCCTGTATCACCTGCCTCGATTTGCTGCCTGATGCCCATGCGAACCCGTCTTTCCTGATTTAGCAGCGCGAGTCGATCGCGGTCGAACTTCCGGTTCGCCGCATTCAGCTGCTGCATCTGCTGCTCATTCAAGCCCAGTCTCTGTTTCACGACTTCACCCATGCGTGCGCGGAGCTGCTGTTCCACCTGCGCGCGCTCCCCTGCTCCCGGTCCTGGCTGCGCATTCGCAACGGAACCAGCCAATACGAGCGTCAGCATAAGAATTCGCATATCAGCCTTCTCCCTGAGCTTCATTTACAGTGACAGGTGTGAACTCGACTGGCTCATCCACCGGAACAGCCGCAAGC
>JACDDZ010000340.1 GCA_013816695.1 Gemmatimonadaceae bacterium | reverse complement strand
TACAGGTGCCAAACAATGATCATTTCCGATTTTGCTATTAAGCGCCCTATGGTCACCGTCGTCTCGATGGTGGCCCTCGCGGTGTTTGGACTCTTCGCCCTCTGGCGTCTGCAGACAGACGAGTACCCTGATGTCCAGCAGCCGGTTGTCATGGTGGGAATTCCATATCCAGGCGGATCACCGCAAGGCGTAGAACGCGAAATCCTCAAGCCCGTCGAGGATGCAATCCGCGGAATCTCCGGGGTCGACCAGGTTTTCGGTACGGCATTCGACGGATACGCCCAGATCGTTGTGGTGTTTCTTTTCGAGAAGGACATTCAGACCGCGTCGCAAGACATTCGTGACGCAATATCCGCAATTCGTCAGGATCTCCCGCTGGAAATGAAGGAGCCGCAACTCCGGCGCATGGACCCTTCAGATTTTCCGGTGGTTTCGCTCACGCTCTCATCGGAGTCGTTGAGTCCGGCGCAACTCACGCGCATCGCTGACCCGGCAATAACAAGTGAGCTGCGCGGAATCGCGGGCGTTTCACAGGTGACCACAGTTGGCGAGGTAAAGCGGGAGCTGACGGTTCAGATTCGCCCGCAGGCACTTCAGTCTGCCGGTGTCAGCGTAGGCCAGGTTGTGGCTGCGCTCCAAAGTCAAAATCTTGCGGCACCGGTTGGACGCGTGAACGGAGCACTGGATGAAAGGACGATTCGACTACAGGGCCGGCTCGATGATCCGCGCGACTTCGCGCAGCTCGTAGTCGCTGAGCGCGGCGGACAGATGATTCGTCTCGGCCAGGTGGCAGATGTAATCGACGGCTCACAGGAGCAGCGCTCGCTGGCCCTCTTCAATGGAAAGCAGGCGGTCGGCATCGACATCACCAAGGCAAAGGGCTACAGCACTACGGCGTTGAGCGCGAAGGTCATCAAAAAAATGGAGGAGATCAAGAAGACTCTCCCTCCTTCCGTTCAGGTTGACATCGTAAGAGATGCAGGTATTCGTGTCGAACATTCAGTACGCAACGTTGAGGAGGCGCTTTTTGAAGGCGCGCTGCTAACGGTGCTTGTTGTGTTCGTCTTCCTGAACTCATGGCGTTCGACAGTGATCACAGGATTGGCGCTCCCGGTTTCAGTGCTCGCTTCGTTCATCGCAGTATGGGCTTTCGGGTTTACCCTCAACACGATGTCGCTGCTCGGGCTTTCCCTGGCCATCGGAATCCTTATCGACGACGCGATCGTGGTGCGAGAGAACATTGTGCGCCATATCGAGATGGGTAAGAGTCACATGCAGGCGGCGCATGAAGGGACCGATGAAATTGGGTTGGCCGTCACAGCAACTACGTTTTCGATCGTCGCTGTTTTCGTGCCAATCGCATTCATGTACGGCGTGGCAGGGCAGTGGTTCAAGCCTTTCGCGCTCACTATTGCGAGCTCGGTGCTCGTGTCGCTGTTCGTTTCATTCTCGCTCGATCCGATGTTGTCCGCATACTGGACAGACCCGCTGCGCGTCCCGGGACAGAAAGTGGGACCAATCACTGCAACGCTCGACAGATTCAACAACTGGTTCAACCGGTTGGCCGAACGATACAAGAGATTGATCGCATGGGCACTGGATCACAGGCTGGCGATGGTCGGCATTGCAGCATTGAGCTTCGTCATTGCTATCGCAATGCCCATGGCTGGAATCGTTGGTGTTGGATTTTTCGGGAAGGATGATCGTTCCGAGTTCAACATTGCCATCGAGACGCCGCCGGGATCCAATCTCGACTATACAAGACTCAAGGCAGAGCAGGCTGCGACACTCGCGAGAGGACACAAGGAAGTCAAATACACATACACAACGATCGGTTCAGCCACTGGCGGAGTGGATGTGGCCAACGTTTACGTAAAACTGGTTCCGAAATCAGACCGCAATATCCACGCGGAAGATTTTGCAACCATGATGCGCACCACCGTTAAGGGAATCGGCGGAGTCACGGCTTCTGTATTCACGAGCGGATTCGACGGAGCGCAGAAACAGATTCAGATTCAGATGCGCGGTGGCAGTCCCGAGAACCTGAACGCCGCCGCCGCGGTTCTCGCAGCGGAGGTCAAGAAGGTGCCCGGTGCTGTCGACGTCGGGCTTTCAACCAAGGGGCAGAAACCAGAGTTGAATGTCGAGCTCAATCGAGGGCTGGCAGGAATGCTCGGCATCACCGTCGGCCAAATCGCACAGTCACTCCGTCCGGCGTTTGCGGGAATCAAGGCTGGCGACTGGGTGGATCCGAGCGGAGAAACGCGCGAAGTGAATGTTCGTCTGTCGCCGGAAGCGCGTCAGCGTGCTTCGGACCTGCAACAGCTTCCTCTTGTCGTGATGGGTCCAAACGGAATGCCCACAACGCTTCCCCTCGGCCAGATCGCCACTATTACGCAGGGAGTTGGTCCCGCCCAGATCACACACCTGGACGGAGAGCTTGTAGTTACCGTTGAAGCGAACACCTCCGGTCGCGCCCTCGGAG
>JACDDZ010000339.1 GCA_013816695.1 Gemmatimonadaceae bacterium | reverse complement strand
AGTGGCTGCGCCGCTGGGTATACTCATCGTCTACCTGGGCGGCGCTCCTCTCGCGACAATGCTGGGAGTGATCGCTGCGCTGGGTGCCTGGGAGATCCAGCGCATGGCGACAGCGAACGGTGTCGAACCTCTAATGCCTGTTGGCATCGTGGTCGCCGGCCTGATTCCGATTGCAGTGCACGGCTACAGGCTGGGAGTGTTCAATCTGTCGCTCACCGCCGGCGTACTGCTCTTTCTCATTCTTCTGGCAAGCGTGATCTGGCTGCGCGGACCTTCGCGCCGACCAATCAATTCCGTGGCGCTGACTGCGCTGGGCGCGCTTTATCCCGGGACGATCTCGTACATATATGCGCTGAGGCATCACGAGTACACGATTACCCCCGGCGCCGGGACAGCGCTCGTCGCGATGCCCATTCTGCTTACCTGGGCCACGGATACAGGGGCGTATTTTGTCGGAAAGACCATCGGCAAGCACAAGCTGATTCCGTCAGTGAGTCCTGGGAAGTCGGTGGAAGGCGCAGTCGGCGGTTTGGTTTTGACGGTGATCATTTCGGTCCTGTACGCTCGCTTTGTGCTGCGTCCGTACGCTCATCTCGAGATGACCACGATGGGCGCGATACTATTTGGACTGATCGTGAGCGTAACAGCCCAGATCGGAGACCTTGTGGCGTCGCTGATGAAGCGCGACGCAGGCGTAAAGGACTCGTCCAAGATCCTGCCCGGGCATGGCGGAATTGTAGACCGCTTCGACAGCCTCTTCTTCGTGATGCCGGTCGCGTACCTGGTGCTGAACAGACTGCTCATCATCGCGCCGTAGCGAGGGACCAGGTGCGAAAGCAGGGAATTGCGCTGCTCGGTTCGACCGGCTCGATCGGTACGACAGCGCTGCGCGTAATTGCGCGACAGCAGACGCGCTTCTCCGTCTCTGCGCTTACAGCATTCAACAATGCGCCCCTGCTTCACGCTCAGGAAAAGCAGTTCGCACCTTCATTCGTAGGGATAGTCAATCCTGGCGATGTTGCGTCCAACGGATGGCGCGTCGGCGCGGAATGCCTGGTTGAAGCTGCTACACGCCCGGATGCCGACATTGTGCTCAACGCGATTGTCGGCGCTGCAGGCCTGGACGCTACGATCGCGGCCCTGCGAGCCGGCAAGCGAGTCGCACTTGCGAACAAGGAAAGCCTGGTGATTGCGGGAGAGCTTGTCGCGGCTGCATGTCGTGAAGGCGGGGGCGAGCTGGTACCGGTGGACAGTGAACACTCCGCAATCCTGCAGTGCATTGCCGGCCGTCCCAGAGACTCGATACGCCGGGTAATTCTCACTGCATCGGGCGGACCTTTCAGGGGCTGGTCACATGATCAGATCTCCAGGGTGACCGTAGCGGAAGCACTGCAGCATCCGACGTGGAAGATGGGACGCAAGATCAGCGTGGACAGCGCAACACTTGCAAACAAGGCGCTCGAAGTCATCGAAGCGCATTTTCTTTTTGGAATCCCATACGACCGGATTGAAGTCGTTGTGCATCCGCAAAGCATCATTCACTCGTTCGTCGAGTTCGTGGATGGAAGCGTGATTGCGCAGATGAGCGTCCCTACCATGGAGCTGCCCGTGCTATATGCGCTCACACATCCGGAACGTGTCATGGACGACGGAGTTCCTTCGTTCAATCCGGTGGACGTGTCGCCAATGACTTTCGAAAGCGTCGCCCGGGATCAGTTTCCGGCCCTCGAGCTCGGGATCAGCGCCGGTAAGACTGGCGGAGCGGCGCCGGCAGTGTTCAACGCAGCGAACGAGTGCGCAGTCGCGCGATTTCTCGCAGGCAGAATTGCTTTCCCAGATATTCCACGCGCGATCGAATCCTCGCTCGCCAGGCTCAGTGGACTTCCAAGCTCGACGCGCGACGACCTGCTCGCCGCGGATGCGAGTGCACGCAGGCATGTAGAGGAAATGTTTAAATGTTAGCATGGATTGCCCCGCTCATAGTCTTTGGAATCGTCGTGTTCGTTCACGAGCTCGGACACTTTCTCGCCGCCAAGGCAGTGGGCGTATATGCCCCGCGCTTTTCAATCGGATTCGGGAAAACCCTCTGGAAGAGACGCCGAGGTGAGACCGAGTATGTCATCGCAGCTCTTCCGCTTGGCGGATATGTCCGGCTTGCCTCAAAGGAAGATGAAGCAACAGCGTTCCTCGAAGGCGGCAATGAAAACAGCGCGGCGAGTGCTTCACCAAAGGATGGGTGGGATCCCGATGCCATGATTCCGTTCGGGCCGAAGCCTATCCCCGAGAATCGATGGATGGAGTCCCAGTCGCTATGGGGCAAGCTGCTGATCATGCTTGCCGGCGTGACAATGAATCTCATTCTCGGCTACCTCGTGCTCACCGGAATGTTCATTGGGTACGGGCAGCCGTACCTCTCGACTCGTGCAGACTCACTCCTTGCGAATCGCCCCGCAGCACAGGCTGGTATGCATGCGGGCGACAGCATT
>JACDDZ010000338.1 GCA_013816695.1 Gemmatimonadaceae bacterium | reverse complement strand
AGCTGCGAGTTGGCAACGGCCATCTGCGCGGCATCTCCCGACTGCACGGCGCCAGTCAGCGCTCCGCGAGCAGCGGCAACCTGCGTGAAGACTGCTTCTTCGTGCGCGGCGTAGCCCTTCACCGTATTCACGAGATTCGGAACAAGGTCGGCGCGGCGCTGTAGCTGCACGACAATGTTCTGCTTCGCCTTGGTCGCAGTTTCGTCGAGCGTTTGAATTCGATTGTACCCGCAACCGGTGAGCGGTGCGGCAAAAAGTGCGATGGCTGCCAGATAGCGTACTTTCATTCCAGAATTACCTCGAAGTGAGTCATTGAAAACTACGCACAAAATTGCGGAAAGTTTATCCGCCGAACTCGTTCAGATACCTTACCAGGCGCTCTAACGCGCCGATGTAACCCCCTAAAACCGCATCTGCCTGATCCTTGGGGATCTTATCCTTCCCACGCACATGCTGCACAACGCGCAGCACCGGCGCGGCACTCAGCCCCGCCCTGGCCGCCACGCTCTCCGTGAGTGCCTGGTAATCCTGCGAAGGAGTATCTCCCCACAGTCGCGAAACACCACGGAACAAAACCATCATGGTGCTCAGTGACGCCTCCAGCAGAGCAAGCTGCTGCCTGGAGTCACCGCCCGCAGCCATGCTCTCCTTGCGAAGATGCAAAAGCTTGCCCATCGTCTGCTGTTCGACCTGCAGCCGCAGATCAGCCGTCTTTACCGAGATCCCCTCAAAGGGCGGCTGACCAAAAAGCACCTTGTGGCGCTCGAGTATGTCGGCGTACTCCATCGGGAATATGTCCGCCGATGACTTCCACTCCGAAGCAGTAAATGTCAGCGGAGCAGGATTCCCGGCTTCGTTCCAGGCGCGCGCTATGGCCGATGCCGCGCGCAGTGCGCTCAGTGGCAGCGAGTCCGCTATTACCAGCACATTGTAGTTGGAGCGTTCGCTTATATGCTCGCCCGCGACCGTCGATCCATACAGGACGACCGCACGGAGCTCGGCGCCGTATGCGCGCTGAAGTTGTTCTACGAGTTCTTCGAGTTTCATAGTGTGCTCAGGAATTTACCAACTTGAACCACCGCCGCCGCCCCCGAAGCCTCCGCCCCCACCGAAGCCGCCAAACCCGCCGCCCCCGCCGCCGAAGCCACCTCCACTGAAGCCGCCACCCCCACCAAACCCTCCGCCGCCCATTGGAATGATGATCGGCACTCCCCCTCCGCAACCCTTTCTCCGACCGCGGCCACCCCGCCTGTTACTCATCCGGCTGATAAGCATGAATACAACAACGAAAATGATCAGCAGCAGCTTCGGGGGGAATCCGCCCGAAGGACGTGACTCTGCGTACTGCTCCTGCTCCTGAAACGCCGTATCCAGCGCGAAATTGAACTCGCGCGCAAAGCGCTGAGCCGTCTGCAGGGTTACAAGCGAAAGGCCGGAGGAATAGTCCTTCTGGATGAACGCCGGCGTGGCCGCGCGGCAAGCATCTCCCGCATCCGCATCACGCACGAACCCCTCAGCTCCATACCCGACAGCCACCCAACAATGACCGCGACCATCGGCGCTGGTCTCCTTCGGAACGAGTAGAATGACCGCACCCGCATTCCGGGTAGCATCCCCGGCCTCACCACTCTTGCCAACCTTCCACTGCCGGCCAATCTGCATGGCGACTTCGGATACGTCGCGCCTGTCCAGGTCCGCCAGCGTCACTATAGTGATCTCACCGCGGGACTTGGCGCGAACGTCCTCGCCAATTCGCGTCATCAAATCCACGCTCTCCGCACTCAAAACGTGCGCGAAATCGTTTACGATTCCCGTAGGCTGGGGAACCTGGATCTGCAGCGCGAACGGAAAAACAAGCGCCGCGAAGGGGCGAGTAAGCACGCCTGACATGAACATCACAACGGAATTCAGAATCTGTGTCGCTCCGCCCTTGATTTAGACCCGCTCTGTGCCAACTATTTACTCAATGAAATCTATTCACGTCAATTCATGCGCGGCGGTTTTTGCCGCCCTTTTCTCTGCTGCCTGTACGCCAACTTCCGGAAAACCTGCCGCGGAGGCAAACGCTGGCACTCCACCAGCAGCTGCCCAGACAGTTTCAAATCCGCAAACGGATTCCCTCGTCGCTAAAGCCGATCGCGGAAGAATCGAAGGCAGTCCCTCCGCCAAAGTATGGCTTGTCGTGGTAAGCGATTTCCAGTGTCCCTACTGCAAACAATCCCACGACTCCACATTTGAACAGATACGCAACGAGTATGTACGTACCGGCAAGATAAAAGTTGCGTACGTGAACTTTCCCCTGAACAGCCACCAGAATGCCTGGCCGTCAGCGCACGGTGCCATGTGCGCGTCCGAGCAGGGAAAGTTCTGGCCGTACGCAAACGCCCTGTTCAAGACGCAGGAAAAATGGGCTGCCCTTCAACCGCCGATGCCGCTGTTCGACTCGCTTGCGGTGTCGTTTGGGCTGAACATGAAGCAATGGCGCGAATGCGTCGC